>JAAYPD010000099.1 GCA_012520015.1 Methanomicrobiales archaeon | reverse complement strand
CATACCCGTACAGGTCGATCACCTGCCGTGGAGTAATCTCTGCAAGGTATGAGTCGATCACCAGTTCGTCAGCACTGTACATGATCTCGTAAAATTTTCCATCCTCTCCAAGAAGGCAGAACTGATCCTGTACCTCCTTTGACATATTGTCAGGGCGATATGGCATCGGTTCAGCGCTTTTCCCCAGGATTATCATTTTTGTTGGATAATGCCTGGGATCATAGATCTCCCCCTGGTTGTCCTTTTTTCCTTTCTCAAGAAGCTCAATACCGGTTTTGGAGATGATTCCGGTCACCTGCGCTGCCATTTTGCAAAGCAGTTCTGCATCAAGGTTTTTTATCTCTTCCGAATATGCATCTGCTGACTTGTCATGCAGGTTTATCACTTCAACCAGCCGGTTAAACCCCAGCTCAATAATCTCTTCCATTTGTACCATACAGGTCATCCGGGCAGGCAATGAATCGTCTGATCATTCAGATATGCGTTCACCAATGAGGTAATGGGATGTACAATCAGTAATCCTCACGAAAAACGGAATTCCCGGCGGGTAATCTTCCCTGATTATAACACCTTCGTACAGATCAGAACGTGCCATTACTGAACCAGGCCTTATCTTTTCGACAGGGATCACACTCATCACAGATCCTATCTTCTCTTCATTGGCCTTTTGGAACATATCATAAGCTTCGCGTATAACCGCACGGGACCTGTCTTTTCTTATCCTGTCAGGCAGTTCATTCTTCCTGTCCATGCCAGTCCCTGGCCTCCATGAATACCTTGTCACATTTACCATGCCAGGTGAAAGCCGCCTGACAAGGTTCATGGTCTGTTCATGATCTTTCTCTGTTTCACCTGGAAACCCGGTGATGATATCTGTTGCAATGGTAATGTCCTGGATCTCGGCTTTGAAGATCTCAATGATGTCAAGAATGTCAGCAACACGGTACCCGCGTCCCATCATCTCCAGAACCCTGTCAGATCCTGACTGGACAGGCAGGTGTAGAAACCTGAAGAAAGGTCCATTATTCATGGCCTGTGCAACCTCCCTTGCGATCGGCTTAAGTGTTGCAGGATTCATCATCCCAAGCCGGATGCGTGCATCTTTTGGAAGGGGCGGGATGGCTTTGATAAGTGTCGCAAGGGTCCTGTCGCCGGTATCATGACCATAAGCTGAAAGATCCTGTCCGGCCAGGCGTATCTCAACGGCACCTCCTTTAGCACAGCCTACAATATCTGCATGAATTTTTTCCGCCGGCCTGCTCCTTATCGTCCCCCTGGCACAACGTGTGATGCAGTACCTGCATGAACCGGCGCACCCGGGCCCTGTCTGCACAACAGCAACCGGGCCCTCATGAACATGTTGAACAGTGTCCGCCGCACGGTGAATTGAATCAGGATGAATAGCCTTCACATGGGGCATGTCTTGTAAGTGGGCAGGTATGGCCAGTGGCAGGCACCCGGTAACATAGACCTCTTGATCATGGTAAGAGGTTATCTCCCTGATCATCTTTCTTTCGGTAAAACCGATGACTATACAGGTATTGATGACCACTATCTCCGCCTTACCCGGGTCAGTGACTATAGTCGAACCCAGCTCTTTCAGAACCGATTCAAGGAGATGAGAATCCCCAAAATTATATGCACATCCAAAGGTCCGTATATATACCTGCCGCCTTGAAAGAGCCTCTTTCCATTGTTCATCTGGTTCAAACAATGTAGATCTGTCGTTTCCGGTAATATTTCTCCTGTTGATCATTGACAATTGTACTCACCTTTCAGGAACCAAACGGCTTAAAACATATTCTGCATATATGTAGGCAATGGTTAGAATCGGGCTCCTCGGATGCGGCAATGTGGGGAGGATCATTGCTGCCCATCAGGATGGATTTACCGTAGAGGCACTTTTTGACCGCCTGCCGGACCATGCAGAGGAACTTGCCCGCATCTGTGGCGCTCCTGCGTACCCGGATTTCCAGGAATTTATATCACAGGACTTTGATATCTGCGTGGAAGCGGCATCGGTCCTTGCTGTAAGGGAATATGCCCCAAAGGTTCTTGAAAACGGGAAAAATATTCTCATCCTGTCTGTTGGTGCATTGTCCGACTCCTATTTCAGAAAGACACTCATTGAAAAGGCACGAAAGTCAGGAAGAAAGATCCATATCCCAAGCGGTGCCATCATGGGCCTTGACAACCTGAAAGTGGGACAGATAAGCAGGATTAATTCTGTTCTTCTTAAAACAACTAAGAGCCCTAAAAGTCTTGGGATGCAGGTCGCAACACGGACACTTGTATTTAATGGCAAAGCAAACGAGTGCATAAAACAGTTCCCTAAAAACATCAATGTGTCAGTTGCCCTTGCGCTGGCAGTTGATCATGACGTGGATGTAGAGCTCTGGGCAGATCCTGAAGTTGACAGAAATATTCATGACATTCATGTTCTTGGGGAATTCGGGGAGGTAAGTATCAGGGTTGTCAACCAGCCAAGTCCTGACAATCCTGCAACCAGTTACCTTGCCGCACTCTCGGTGCTCTCACTCCTGAAAAACCTGGACAATCCGCTGGTGATCGGATCGTGACAAAACGAAATCTTATTGCAGATGTCCTTCGCCTGAAATCAGAAAAGAATGCACTGATCCTGGCGCACAACTATCAGCTTCCTGAAATTCATGCAGTCGCAGATATTGTCGGTGACAGTCTTGAGCTGGCCCTCGCAGCGCGTAATGCAACTGAGCCTGTTCTTGTCCTTTGTGGTGTCAGGTTCATGGCTGAAACTGCCCATATCCTGAATCCTGAAAAAAAGGTACTGCTTCCAAGCCCTGATGCCGGTTGCCCACTGGCAGATTATTTAACTCCAGGGATGATACTGGAAGCGAAAGGAAAGTATCCGGATGCTGCCGTAGTTGTTTACATCAACAGCACTGCAGAATGCAAGGCAGTCTCTGACTCGGTCTGTACGTCCGGCAACGCGGTCAGGATCGTAAAATCTTT
>JAAYPD010000098.1 GCA_012520015.1 Methanomicrobiales archaeon | reverse complement strand
ATGGAATCCTTTGCATCTGAATATGGGTATACGGTCCTCCAGCCAGGTGTTGTAAGCCTTGAACCGGTTGCAATGTAATTTTGCCCTGTTGCATCCATTGCAATACGCATGGTTGCCCATTCTGCATCTGGTGAGAGCGTTGCAAGAAAACGCCTGACTACAAGCTCGTAAAGTTTCCAGTTTTCGCCAAGTTCGGCCTCTGTTGCAACTCCGGTCGGGTGAATTGGCGGGTGGTCAGTAGAGGATTTTTTTCCTTCGGCAGGTTTTGCTCTCTTATTCTTTCTGACCCACTCCACATCCGGGGCAAATTTTGTCTTCTCCAGGGTTTTTAAAATACTCTCAAGGTTAAGCGAAGGCGGGTAAATCGTGTTGTCTGTACGGGGATATGAGATAAAACCGTTCATGTAGAGTTCTTCTGCAACACGCATTGCATTTGCCGCAGAATATCCAATACGGGCAGCGGCAACGATGAACTGGGTTGTGTCAAATGGCGTTGGGGCCCTGTCAGTCCTTTTCCCTTCCTTTACTTCGGTAATGACCAGAGGTTCTTTTGTCCCTTTATATGCCGCTTCAGCTGCTTTTTTCTCTGTAAAGCGACCTTCAGCATGACGTGCAACTATCTGCTGACCGTCTTTTTCTGTAGTAAGTGAGATCTCCCAGTAAGGTTCAGGAATAAACGAGTCTATCTCCCTCTCACGGTCAACTATCATGGCAAGAGTTGGTGACTGGACACGGCCGACGGAAAGGATGTTGACACCTCCCCGCTTTGCTGCAAGACTGATGAAACGGGTCAGGGATGCCCCCCAGATAAGGTCTACAACCTGCCTGGCTTCTCCGGCCGCTGCAAGATCGAAATCTATCTCAGCGGTATTAGAAAATGCCCTTGTGATCTCTTCTGCTGTAATAGCTGAGAACCTCGCACGATCAACAGGAACTTTAGAGTTTACTGCCCTTACCAGCTCGTACGCCTCCTTGCCAATAAGTTCACCCTCAGTATCATAGTCAGTGGCGATCGTGACACGGTTTGCCTTTTTGGCAATCTTTTGGATGAGCTTTACAATGGCCGGTTCAGTAGGGCGTTTAACAGTTTCTGCATCGATTAAAGAACGGGGTGGACGTTCCTGGGAGCGCCAGTTGGTATATCCCTCGACAAAGTCAACCTCGACAACATGTCCGCGTAGTCCTATTGACGTCCTTTCTCCAAAGGAGTAAACATTCACTCCGCCCTCTTTTTTTGCCGAAACTTTATCTTTTCCGGACAGGATATGGGCTATCCGGTTTGCGGCAATATTTTTTTCGGCAATAATCAGGTGCATAATATCAGGCCTTTTTATCAAGAATCTCTTTGAGTAGAGTATTCAGACTACCGGGATCTGCTCGCCCCCGGCACTTTTTCATCACCTGTCCGACAAGGAAGTTTAATGCTGGCATCTTTCCGGCATGGTAGTCTTCCACTGCTGCCTTCTGCTCTGCAATAACCTCCTGGATCGCGATGGTGACCTGGTCTCCGCTTGTCTTGGCAAGCCCAAGTCTTGTTACGATCTCCTGTGGCCGTTCAGGGTTTTTACCTTCTTTGACCGCATCAAGTATAATCCTTAGGATCTCAACTGCAGACTTATCGGTGATTTCATCTTTTTTAACCAGGGCCAGCAGTTCCCTGAAGAGTTCTGCAGGCATTGCATCTATGGAAAAGTCACGGTAATTGAGCTCTCCAAGAAGATAGTCTGCTGTCCATGTCGCGGCAAGACCAGGGTCTTCCCTGGCAACAGACTCGTAAAACTCTGCAAGTTTAAGCCCGCCGGTGAGAGTTTTTGCATGTTCAGTTGAGATACCGTACTGGGATATGAACCGTTTCCTCCTTGCATCGGGAAGTTCGGGCAACTCTATTCCTACTACCCATGAAGCGACTCTTATGGGCGGCAGGTCAGGGTCAGGGAAGTACCTGTAATCATTCTCTTCCTCTTTTGACCTGGATGAGGTGGTAACTCCCCTGGCCTCAACAAAGTGCCTGGTCTCCCTTGCAACAGTCTGGCCACGCCTGATAAGGTTTCGCTGCCTTGTTATCTCAAAGGTGAGGGCTTTTTCAACACCTTTATAAGAGGATATGTTCTTGACCTCAACTCTTGCGAAGCCCTTGTGAGAGATGTTTGCATCAACACGAAGAGAACCTTCCTTTTCAGAGTCAAAAACGTTAAGGTACTCAAGGGTGGCCCTCAGCTTGTTCAGGAATTTCCTGGCTTCTTTTGGAGAACGCAAATCTGGTTCTGTCACTATCTCGATGAGCGGGACTCCGGCCCGGTTATAATCCACGAGGGTATATTTTCCACGGTCCGTTGTTCCCATGTGAACCGAACGGCCGGGGTCCTCTTCAATATGGATCCTTGTGATCCTGATCTCTTTCTCTCCGTTGTCGCCATCGATCAGCAGTTTTCCCCATTCTGCAAGGGGTTTGTCATGCTGGGTTATCTGAAATCCCTTGTTCAGGTCAGGGTAGAAGTAATTCTTGCGTGAAAACTCTGAATCTTCCCTTATGGTGCAGTTAAGAGCTTTTGCAACCTTAAGTGCGTAAATAACGGCCTGCTTGTTAAGCCTTGGCATGCTGCCCGGAAGACCAAGACAGTCAGGGCAGGTATGGGTATTTGGTTCATCATCACGAAAATCGGTTGAGCATCCGCAGAACAGCTTTGACTTTGTATTTAACTGGCAGTGGATCTCAAGACCGATGATAATCTCTCCTTCTTCCATCATGCCGCCCCCTGCTCAAAGGCATATGCCGTGTCGATTAATCGTTCATCCTCAAATCTGCGCCCTATAAGCTGCAGGCCTACAGGCATGCCTTCCACTCTTCCGCATGGTACTGATAAGGCAGGAACACCTGCAAGGTTTGCAGGAACTGTAAGGACGTCTGAGAGGTACATCTGGAGTGGATCTTTCATTTCGCCAAATTTGAATGCAATATCTGGCATGGTAGGTGAT
>JAAYPD010000097.1 GCA_012520015.1 Methanomicrobiales archaeon | reverse complement strand
CTGGAGAGATATGGTATCTCCGGGCAAGTTCGATGACTGTTTCATCGTTTTCGTCGATTCCATGATAAAGGATCCGAATGATACCCCAGGTTTCCAAACTGTCACGCTGTTTGTAACTGGTCGTCAATTCTCTCAGGATGAGGATCCGGAGGAATTTTTTCATGGATTTCTCCATCTTTGAACTATAGGCTTCCTCAATCACATTGAGATATACTTCAGGGGCAAGAGTTCTGGCGAGATTTTTATCCTGTTTAAAGAGCGTGTTTATTTTCTCTACAAGATCTCCGACAGAGATGGGGGTGTCAGATTCCTTGATGAACCGGTACATCAGATGCCGGAGATAATACCGCCTGGCATGGTCTGCCATCCATGCAGCCTGAAATGCTGCGTCCTGCCGGTTATCTGCAAAAAGGATTATTTTTCTGTTATCTGTACTTTGAGCGTTTATCATATCCTGAGCAAGGATATGGACATCAGCCACTTCCACAGCCAGCAATGGCCGGAGAGGAGAAAGGGTCTTGCCTCCCCGTTTTGTCCCTTTATACTGACAACTTGGACATGATTTCACTTCTCCATGTTCATGCAGAACATAGATGGGGACCAGATCGGTCTCCCTTTTACACTTGGGATTATCGCAGTGATCAGATTTCTTTTTATGAATTGTTCCACAGTACCGGCAAATATACGCTACAACCCGTTTTTTATCAAGATTGGTTGGAATATCATCATCTTCAAAGTCGTCTTCAATGACAAACCGGTTCGTGATAGTGATTTTCTGCCCAGTTCCATCCGTTGCACGAGGCCAGAATATCTGACCTTTATCTCCTTCAGCACATCCTCCACACAGCCCTTCTTCTTCAGTGAGATGTTCAACAAATAGTTGGAAGAAGTGCTGTCCGCAGTTTTTACATGACACTACCGGAAGAATTGCATCAGGTAATAGGTCAGGATATTTGTGTTCAGCCCTGCTTCGGGAGAAGAATAACTCAGCGGGTGTATCTCCTTCCTGAAGATCATGTAGAACGGAAACTACTCCTGCAAGACCTCGGGTAAAGAAGTGAAGTTGAGGTCTGATAAGAGGATAACCATTCCTTTCCGCTGCAGCTCCAAGAGCAAGATATGTAAGAAGTTCAAATTCATCATTCCGTGTTGGAGCATCTCTTCCCAGAGTCTTCCACACCTTTCGGGTTGCTTCAGTGATATGGAGCGGCCGGCTTAAGGTTTCATAGATAACCTTCACAACTTCACTTGATTTGAGTGAGTCATACAGACCCATTCGGGGAGGAATAGTTTTATCGACAATGAGTGAGAGGCGTTCTAATATCTCATACAATCTGGAAAGATCATCCTCGTTATCAAGTGCTGCAAGGGTGTCTTCAAATAATTGGGGAGCATCTTCTCCTAAAGGTTTTGGTTTAAACCGGGATTTAGGCCAGTCTTCCTCAGCGTATGTTTCTTTGACTATCTCCAGGTTTTCGGTGTTCACTCCAAAGAATCGATGGGCAAATCGTTTCCCTGCATCATCTCCATATTTGCGATCAACGATGGTTGCACTCGTTCCGATACAAAGGACTTCATCTGCTCCTTTATTGCAGAAGGCACGAAGTCGGCGGATGAGAACTGATACTTCTGCTCCCCGTGACCCGGAATAGGTGTGTGCTTCATCAAAGACAATGAATCGGAGGGGTGCATCCTGAAACATTCCCAGATCCCTGCCACGGGTCATCAGGTATTCCAGCTGATTGATATTGGTCAAAAGGATACGAGGAGGTTCTAACCGCATTTCCTTCTCGGTCGCTTTTTCTTCAAAGGGATAGATAGTAGTGTTAGGGTGCTTATTTTGTTCTTTATATTTTATATATTCCTCTTTTCCCTCACCCTGCTTCATCCGCTTGTAATCTCCAAGTTTAGACTCGTCCTCAGGGGTTGATCCGATATACATTCCGAAGGTGATCCCTGTTCCGGCAAGCAGGTGTCGAAGCCGTTCCAGCTGATCGATGGCGAGAGCATTCATCGGATATACCAGAATCGTCACAATCCCAGGGGGAATCCCCGCATCTTTCATTCTAAAACAGTGGTCAAGAATCGGGTACAGGAATGACTCAGTTTTTCCAGATCCCGTTCCCGTTGAGACAAGGCAATGTTTCCCTGAGGTCACAGCATCAAAGGCTGCCTGTTGATGTGCAAACATCCGCGGATGATCGGCTATCCCGGCAACTGCCGGATGGAGACGCTTTTCCTTCACCAGATCTGCGAGGATGGAACCCTCAGCGAAGGAGCGTGAAAGAGAGATGTAGGGCCCTTTGACCAGTTCTGACTCTTCGGTATTGGCGCCGAGCATATTTCTCGCCTGTTTCTCAAGGTCCGGATCAGAGAGGGGAAAAGCAGTAAGCTGATATCTGAGAAACTGGCGGTTTACTTGTTCTGAGAATGTTATCGGATTGAGCGTCATGGTGCACCAGAATATAAATAAATAGGATGACAAGAGATTCAACTTTATGATAGAATAAACTACGGGTATTATCATGCTGTGTCATTCCCAAGTATTATTATTTTTAACATCTTTTTCCAGTAATCAGCTATTCGTAAAACATATAAAAAACCCTTATGAGGCTTCGCCTCAAGCCTTACCAATGAAAAAAGTTTTTCACTCAAAAATCAGCCCACGCCGTGAGTGAACTTGACAATTTAGAGTTATTAGACCCGAAAATCGCCTTAGGAGCGATTTGAACACCCCGAGATCGCTCAGCTTCCTGGTGATTGATTACTTTCGAAGGAGTAGTGTGAGTATTGCCCTGTTTTTTTCTCGTTTATAATTATATTTTTCTGATATGCCTTGTTATCTGGATCTAATACGAGAGAATTCTGATAACAGGTATCAGCAAGATCATATAGCTCCAGTTTTGTAAGGCAGATTCCCAGGAGGTTCCAGACTTTTGGATTATTTTCATCAGTATCCAGTATTTTTTCACATATTTCAGCGGCTTTCTGGTAATCCCCTTCCTTATAGTAACGATATCCTTCCTGAATAGACATGATTTTTTCAGAATTACTCCTGCCCAATTTCTCTCATATGAGAGGTAATATCACGACCTTTCAATTCACGACATGAACAATTTCCCCGAATCCAGTATTCTCGAGCAGGTATCCCGGCCTTGCTTATTCTGAGATATGCCGGCTTATTACTTTTCACAACCTTGATAAGCACAATTACTTTTTTCTGAATGGTCCTGTACTCAAATTTAATCGATTGAAGGAATAATTTACCCAGATAGTTTACCACCATTTGTTCGAAGATCTGGTTGTATTCATCTTCAGGATTATTAGAATATTTCAGTTTTTGAAGTTCAGATGAAACCCCGATAATCTTCTGACTATCATTAACCCCGATAAGCATTTCTCCTCCAGTGGTATTTAGAAAAGAACATATGCCTTTCATTACCCGGTATTTCATATCGTTATAAACTATTTTGGGAAGGTTATTAAAGCCAGGACCTATCAGACCTGCCTTATATTCAATCTGTTGTGATTCACCGTTTTTGATTAATTTGTCTATTCTCCGTGACTCCTCCATCGGCCATCCATCAGGAGGGATTACCTGGGTGGTCAAAGCGAGAGTTTTCCATTCCTGCTTTTCTGAAATTTTTTGAAATTGATCATCGGTCAGGTTTATCAGTATTTTTTTCAGGAATACTCCAAAATCAGGAAGTGCTTCATGTGAAACAAAATTTTTACTATGGGCGTGGAGAATATGAAGATCAGGCTGCGTACGAAGTAGATTCCAGTTGACCATCTCCCGATATTCCTGCTGTGAGGTAAGATCAATACAGTTTTTGATACCGTTTCTCGTGATATAATCAAGAAGAACGCCTGTGAGCAGGTTATCCTGCTGCCAGGTATTTGAGAAAGCCGGGACATCTTCCAAGGGACATTCATACAGTTGAATAAACTCTGTCGGAGTAACCAGACCAAAGAGACCAGTAAGAATCAGGCAATGATGGCCTGACGAGAGGAGTGCTATCTTCCCGTCCTCTTCAAGATTAAGAAAAAATCTTCCCCGATACAGCCACATGGCCGGAATATACCGGGCATCGCTTTCCTGATTCCCAAAATCTTTCCCCGGTTTAATACGAGCATTATAGGGATGATCCTGTAATTTCTGATCGCTGTTGCTTTCAGAAAATATCAGATTAAGAGCCTGATTTCTTCCTTTCATCAAGGAGGCTTTCGCTTCAGGAGATAACCAGGAGGTAATCGAGGTTTCTTCCCGATATAGGCCGCTTCCTGGATCCTGATCGTTTTTCGTCCCAGAACAGATGATCAGGAAAAGGGTCTGGGTAGAAGGGGTGTATTGAATGGTCATTTTTTCTTCAATTTCAGTAGTTTCTGTTCAATCAATTTTCCGTCCTCCTCAGGGAATTGATTAAATGCATTGAGGAAAAATCCCTGCCAGGCTTGAGGATTCTTTAACCGGGAAAAAATTGTTAGATTGTTAAATAATGATCGAACCTGGACACCATTTAGCGGATCAATGGAGATTATTGTGCGAACATTAAACCGTACAGGATAATCAGCATCCTTCCACACTGGTGTATTATCGATGTATGATTCTGATTTGAGTTCAAGTATCCCGGAAAATGTTCCTATTTTTGAGATATAACAAATGAGTTTATCTCCTGATTTAAGTTTCTTTGCACGGTTTTCTTTGTTTTTTGTTGTTCCGTATATATTTCCACCTGCATCGAGAAATTCTTCCCATGTTGTAGAATTAAAGAGAGCAAGGTAATAGTTAGTCATATAATCCTCCTTATTCTAATTATTATGTAAATACTTTCCATCATATTATTAAAATAACCTCATCTGGCCACCTTTCAGGTTCTGTTGCCCCTCTGCTTTCCTCATCACCTGAGAAACCTCATCGCCCCCGTTCATCATCCGCTCAAACTCCTCATCCCCGAGAATCGCCCGTGCATGCCGTT
>JAAYPD010000096.1 GCA_012520015.1 Methanomicrobiales archaeon | reverse complement strand
GGGACCCACCATATTACCTGCAGGAGTATGTGCCCAATGACCGGGATTTCCGGGTTTTTGTCATTGGTGACAGGGCTGTGGGAGCCATTATGCGAGTCTCTGATCATCTTACCCACAATATCCAACAGGGTGGCTGTGGAAGTGCAATAGATATCCCAAAGCAGATGGCGGAGATTGCGGTCAGGGCAGCACAAGCTGTAGGGGTGGATTATGGCGGGGTTGATCTCCTTGCCTGCAATGGTTCATATGTTGTACTGGAAGTAAATGGCACACCAAACTGGCATTGCATGCAGGCACCGGTCCCGCGACTGCTGGCCGGGTACCTTGTCAGCCAGGATAAAATCAGGTAATAAAGGGATCACTCATCTACTTCTATCTCTTTTAACGTCCTTTCAGCAAGATCATGCATTCGATCAGCCATCCGGGAAGCCGAGGGATTGTCAGCTTCTCTCATGGCCCTGGCAATGACATTTCCAAGGACAAATATAGCATACTTATGCTCTAATTTACTCCTATGGGTATGAGAAGGAGTAATCTCAAGGGCGTCATACTCATCAAAATCGGCTTCAGTGCTATGTTCCTGAAGGTACTCCCGGACATTCATGAGCATGTTATGAAGAGATAATAATTCTTCTTTATGCACACACAGGATCTCCACCTATAGATTGGCCTCGAAATATAAAAAAATAGCCCGATAAGTGCTATCTGAATGGTATGAGGCGGATTGTTGCCGGGAGCCTGACTATACCGGTAAATGAAGGTGCCGCAAGATATCTGATGCCATGGATCGAGAACTGGTCAAGAAGCTGCTGGTTAACTTCCTGGTCAATGACTGCTCCTTCAAGATCCATATCTGCTGATTCAAGAAATTCTTCAATCTCCCCTGCAGCAAGTTCATCCTTTATCTCCCCGTCTGCGCCTATGAGCCTGGCTGTTCCACGGTTTTTAACTTCACTGATATGAGTAAAAACCGTCCTGGGTCTTGTCTCCTCCTCAGGCTCTGCATATACCTATTCTTTAATCTCCTCTAAATCAGTGCAGGCAGCACTTTCTTCCACGCAGGATACTGTCTCGTCTTCTTCTGTTGCCAGTAATGCTTTGGGAGATTTATCAGGTTTCTTAATATCCAGTGGAGTATATGTATCCGGTTTTTGCATCTCCCGGTACTCGGATATCTTGTCTTCCAGAATGTGCTCGACCGGCACCTTGTTACGAAGGGCCTTGATTATCTCTTTCCTGCTTAAATCTTCGACAGACTCGCCCCGTGTCGGGAAGGCAACAAAGTCCACATCGGTAACTTCAAGAAGTTCACGCAGGATAAGATCACCCCCCCTGTCTCCGTCAAAAAAGGCTGTTGTGGTCTTTTTTCTGCAAAGGTCAATAATTGTCCCTGGAATACTTGTTCCTTCCACGGCGACGGCGTTCTTTATCCCGGCGCGGAGCAGGTTGATCACATCTGCCCTTCCTTCCACGATTATGATGGCATCAGAAACCAGAACATTAGGGCCGGCCGGGACATTATCTGCCCCGATGGTTGCAATCTTCTCTACCCGCTGGCTCTCTCTGACTGCATCTATGAGCGAATCAGGATCTATTCCTGGCTCTTCAAACTCCAGGAGCAGGGCTTTTGCCCTCTCGATGATCTGTGTCCTCTTAGTAATACGGACATCTTCAATCGACTGGACCTGAAGTTCAGAGACACATGGCCCCACCCGGTTGATCGTCTCCATGGATGCTGCAAGAATGGCAGTTTCTGCCCTGTCTACTGAGGTTGGAATAGTGATGGTGCCAAATGACTTTCCAAGCTTGCTCTGGATCTTAACGTCGATCCGTCCAAGCTTTCCCTGTCTTTGTAGCTCACGAAGTTCAAGTTCTGAACCAAGAAGCCCTTCAATCTGACCAAAAATGGCTCCGACTACATCAGACCGGTCAACCACCCCTTCTGCCTGGATAACCAGGTGAATTCGATACTTTGTTGTATCCTGTTCATGCACTCAAAGGCCCCCTGTTAATAATAATGCAAATCATATCTATCGGTGATTCATCTACCAGAAAGTATATAAGAATTGGGGTTTGCTTCCCCGTCTTTGCAACTTTAAAGGCCATTGATAAGTTCAATAACCTGGTGACGCGTAACGCCGCAGATTCGGACTTTCTTTAATGACGAGGTCTGACCTGATATTATCGTGACCGAACTGGATGGAACGGAAAAATAACCGGAAATGATCTTAATAACTGCCTTATTTGCTCTTCCTTCGACTGGAGGTGCCTTAACGGCAATACCAAATGCCTTCCGCCAGGGGTTATACCCATTCGGGAACATCTCTCTTTTACTCCCTGCAGAGACCTCCACCGTGATTATTATGCCATCAGAAGTCTCCTGGCATATGTCTTCATCAGGAACTAACCTTGGAAAGCCTGGTTTTGTCTTGATTTTTTCATTCATGTCTTATCCATGACCCGGATTCATGATAATCAGCACGATACATAAAAAATGCAAAACCAGAGTCATGTGGAAAAACATCCAGAACAATTCTCTGAAAAATAAAAAACACTGAAAATATCAGGTTTTTAACCTGAAAAAATTACTGGATCTGTACCAGTTCATCTTCCTGGACAGATGCAGTGATTATTGGAGTCTCGTTCTCTTTCTTCTCAGCCGGGATAACTGAGCTGGATCTAATCTCCAGCTCCATGTCTGCACCAGGCTTGAATGGGATCGATGAGAGCCAGACACCGGTCTCGGGATCCTTAACCTCTGCAACATACTGGTTACCACAGGCAGCATCATACATAAGGAATGTGATCGGGCTTCCGGCCTGAATATCTCCCTGTATGGCCAGCTTTTTGTCATCCCCAAATCTTCCGCCTGGTCCGACAGGAACCGGGTTTCCATCAACTCCGACCCTGACATTTTTCCCGTCGGCTGTTATCATGGAACCTGGGGTGATGGGGTTTCCATCCACAAGGGCCGTTCCTGAAATGGTCATTGGAACAACCGGAACTGGTGGAATTCCTCCATCGATCCTGATGTCAAGTCTTGTCAGCCCGCCTTCCATGTACGGATATGAGGATGCCCATTCACCACCTGCATCAACATCCCTGACCTGTGCCATAACAGGTTCACCAGAGCCTGCAGGAATTACCCAGAAGGTAAGTGGCTGACCGGCTTTCAGGTCTCCCTGTGCTACCAGCTTGTTGAGTTCATTAAACCCGTAAACTCCTGGAGAGACTACGGCAAGCGGGTTACCGCGATGTCCTTCAACCACATTTTCTCCCTTGACCAGGATCATGGTTCCAACCGGCATTGGCATCCCGTTTGATGTAACTTCCCCGTAGAACTCGTGGGGAAGAACCGGCATTGGCGGAATTGGTGCATCTCCTACACGAAGATCAAGCCTTGTTTTGGATCCTCCCCTGAAGGGATACGATTTCTGCCATTCATTACCGGCATAAACATCAAAGCACTCTGCCTGAACAAATTTCTTTGTACCCCTGGCTTTTACCCAGAAGGTGATCTCATCGCCGTTCTTGACAGAACCCTTTACTGTCAGAGGATCAGGTGTTCCATAGGCACCTTCAATCGTAGTGGTGACTGGATTTCCAAATATGCCTGTGTCAATTCCACTTCCACGTGCCTCGATGACCGTCCCGATGCATGCCGGGCTTCCATCAACAGTTACGCTGCCAAAGAACTCTGCCGGGGCAAGTGGAGCCTCTGTAGCCCTGATAAGGTTATCCTTACAGGTTGCAGCAGAACCGAATTCATTGGAGGCTTCAAGGCATACGGTGTATGAACCAGGTGTCATGTACCGGTGGACCGGGTGCTGCTCAAATGAAGTCTGACCATCACCAAAGTCCCATCTCCATGCTGTTGGTTTGTCTGTTGAAAGATCTGTGAACTGAACATCAAGCGGGACATAACCACTGGTCGGTGATGCCACGAAGTCAGGAACCGGAGGCTTTCCGGCAGGCAGGACATTGATGTACTGGTACCTGATCTCACTTGACCGGTCTTCACCTCTTGTTACTGTGAGGAATACTGTATATACACCAGCCTTGGTATACACGTGAACCGGGTTCTTCTCTGCAGAGGTCTGATCATCGCCAAAGTTCCACATCCATGTCTCAGGGTTTCCAACTGAGAGATCAGTGAACTGAACAGTCAGAGGCTCTTTTCCTGATGTTGGCTCTCCCATAAAGGAGGCTTTGAGTGGGACTGGTTTTTCATATACCCGTATGTACTTCTCACGAACCTCGGTTGACATCCCAAATGGATTCTCAACCGTCAGGGTTACGGTGTACTCTCCAGGAGAGTTGTAGGTATGTTCTGGATGCTTCTCATCTGATACAGAACCATCACCAAAGTCCCACTTCCATTTTCCAGGATCTCCTGTCGAGAGATCGGTAAAGCTGACAGTGAGCGGGGCAGTTCCGGAGGTGGGGAACCCTCTGAACTTTGCTTCAGGCGGGAATCCTGGAGGAGTGACGGTGATATAATCAGGAACGATTTTGGTATCTGCACCGCCTTCATTGCTTACTGTCAGTTCAACCGTGTACCGGCCTTCAGCTGCATAAGTGTGAACCGGGTTTCGCTCTTCAGATGATGCACCGTCTCCAAATTTCCAGTACCACTGTTTTGGATTATTCTTTGACAGGTCAAGGAATGTTACGGTAAGTGGAGCTTTACCTTCTCTTGGGGCACCAGAGAAGTCAGCCGTCGGCGGAAGAACTGGTTCATTGACGATGATGTAATTCTGCTCAACAAGAGTATCCATTCCTGCAGAGTTCTTTACCGTCAGTGATACAGTATACTTGCCTGCCTTCTCATAGACATGCACAGGGTTTTGCTCTGTAGAGACCTGGCTATCACCAAAGTTCCACTCCCAGCTGGTTGGATCATTCTCTGAAAGATCCGTGAAAGTCACCCGGAGTGGAGCGGTTCCAATCCTTGGCTCACCAATGAACTTTGCAACAGGGGTGATAACCGCCGGCTGTGCATGAATGAATTCAGGCTTTGTTATCTCATCTGATCCTGCAATATTACTGCAGTTAAGGGTGACACTGTAGACGCCCTCCTTAACATAGGTATATACAGGATTTTGCTCGGCTGAAGAGCCACCATCGCCAAAGGTCCACTTCCAAGCAGTCGGGCCATTCTTTGAGGCGTCGGTGAATGTTACGGTCAGTGGAACCATGCCGCTGGTCGGGTTGGCATTAAAGTCTGCAACAGGTGCAATAACCGCCGGCTGTGCATGGATGAACTCAGGCTTTGTTATCTCGTCTGATCCTGCAATATTGCTGCAGTTAAGGGTGACACTGTAGACGCCTTCCTTTGCATAGGTATATACAGGGTTTTGCTCGGCTGAAGAGCCACCATCGCCAAAGGTCCATTTCCATGCAGTCGGGCCATTCTTTGAGGCATCGGTGAAGGTTACCGTAAGTGGAACCATACCGCTGGTCGGGTTGGCATTAAAGTCTGCAACAGGTGCAATAACCGCCGGCTGTGCATGAATGAATTCAGGTTTCTCCTTTGAAGATACCCCGGCACGGTTGGCTACAGTCAGGTTGACCGTGTAAGTTCCTTCTTTGACATAGGTATAAACCGGATTCCTTTCATCAGAGGTGCCGCCATCACCAAATAACCATGACCACGTTTCAGGATCATTGGTTGAGAGATCGGTGAAAGTGACCGTTAACGGAACCATACCTTCCGTCGGATTGGCATTAAAGTCTGCAACCGGTGGCTTTACAGGTTCAAATACATGAATATAATCTTTTTTTGTCTCCTTCTGGCTGGATACGATATTCTTTGCAGTCAGGGATACGGTGTATACACCTGGGTTTTCATATACATGCAACGGATTCTTCTCTGTAGAGGTTCCGCCGTCACCAAACTCCCATGACCACGAGGTGGGAATACCAAGTGACTTGTCGGTAAACTGAACAGAGAGCGGTGCGTCTCCTTCTGTCGGAACACCCACAAAGTCAGGTACAGGTATCATGTCATGTTCTGAAAGTGACACAACAAATGCATCGCGGTCACCGTCCCCATAATTCTGCTGGTATGGCCAGACTTTCGGGAAGTTCTTGGACTCTGTATATCCGGTGACATATGCATCACCTTCGCTGGTCACTGCAATCGCCCGTCCTTCATCAATTCCTGAGCCACCAAGATAGGTGACATAGGCTGTGGCTGAAATATCAGGGGTGAACTTGGCGATCATCACGTCTGAGCTGCCACCTGGCTTAGACTGGTATGCACGAACAACCGGCAGATCTGGTGAGTTTGTAGTTCCGGCGATGTAAATATATCCAGATGCATCACGGGCAACTCCAAATATCGAATCAATCAGGGAGCCGCCGAAGTATGTTGATTGGGTTAATGCAGAACCGTCCGGATTCAGGGTAGTAATAAAACCATCCTGAAGACCTTTGAGTGATGACTGAATCGGGTTTACCGTGGGGAAGTCAGGGGACTTGGTAATTCCAACAACCGTCAGGCTTCCATCAGGAAGTGCAATGATGCCACGACCATCTTCCCAGCCTTTTCCTCCAAGGTAGGTGGAGTAGGAAGCCGGGTACTTTCCTTCAGGATCAAACTTTGTGACAAATGCATCAAATGGCCCGTGGAGCTTGTCCTGGTAAGGTTTGATGACCGGGAAATTGGGGGATTCTGTCTGACCAAGGATACAGGCATATCCGTTTGCATCAATTGCGATAGCACTTCCTGCATCATGTGCAGAACCGCCGATAAAGTTGGAATATACTATTGAATTTCCTTCAGGTACAAATTTTGTAATGAACGCGTCAGATAACCCGCCAAATGGTGAAAGCTGATAACGGTTTACAACAGGGAAGTTCCAGGACTGGGTCTGGCCTGTTACAAAGACATTCTTCTTATCATCTATTGCAATGGCATACCCAAAGTCGTCTGATTCACCTCCAAAGTAAGTCGAGAAGATGAGCTCATCTCCGGTTGGTGAAATCTTTGCCATCCATGCATCATATTTTCCTGCATTAGTGTTCCGGTAAGCGTTTTTGACTGGGAAATCTGTAGAACTGGTTCCTCCGGTTATGTATGCACATCCCTCATCGTCAATTACTATACCAGTTCCTTCATCGGTTCCTGAACCGCCAAGGTACGTGATGTACTCAAGGTTTGTACCGTCAGGATCAATTTTTATAACAAATGCATCCTTTTCACCGCCACCAAAGTACGGCTGAACGCTGCCTGGGGCAAGACCCTCGGCTGAAACTGCTCCCTTTTTAATCTCCTGGTTCCTGAAATATTTCAGATGATCTGACCAGGATGTTCCGATGAAATAAGCATACCCATTATCATCCACAGCTATGGAATTACCCTGGTCGCGGCCATCGCCACCAAAGTATAATGAATACCGCATTACCGGATCGATGATGAGTGGAAGAGACTTGTCATACTCTCCAAGCTCAAAAGTGACCGTTGCATCAGGTCCAAGGATATAGGAACAGCTCACCTCAGTCTTCTCCCCATCTGTTTCCTGGTAAGCAAATGGAGCTTCATCGATCACCTGCCTTGCAGGAGTCTCTATAACCAGGTCCCCGGTTGTTTCATTAAGTGATATACCGGTATGGCCCTGGTAAACGAGCATGATCTGGGAAGGATCCGCGCCTGCATCGATAATAAACTCGCTCTTCAGAACGCCTTCAGTTCCTGACACGCTGAAATCGATGCCTGGATAGACATCCTCGTACATGACACCAGATGTCAGTACCGCTCCGGTAACCCATGCAGAGGGATCAGTTCCATAATAAAAGTTTGCCGTCCCATTTAATGGATTTAAACCGATAATCTTCTTATCAGGATTTGATCCATTCAGGAACATGAACACTGAACTGTTGCCCGGGCTTTGACTAAACTCCATTCCATCATCAAAGACCGTGATTACCTGGTCTGTTGATCTGGTCTGGTACGATACATTATCTTCAAACTGCCCATTGTTCTGAATAAAAACAAGGGGCATTGAAGCCAGTTTTGCATGCGGTACCTTTGATTCTTCGTCTGTAAACTCATCAGCAGATACAAGTGTACCTGATAATAAGAAAATGGCCAGAATGAGGCACCACACAGTCTTCGCATTCCCCATCATAAAAATTACCCGCGATCGAAAGATATGTATACGCAAGTATATCTCACAATGAATTAAAAACATATCGAAAGCTCTACTGGTTTTCAGTGAAATTTTCCCGTTGTATATTTGATCCACGCTGCTTACACAAATATTAATTTTATTAGATACTCTTGCGAAAATAATAATAAAATATTAAGATTTTTCAATTTTACAATATATATGAAGGAATTTGCCGATGTGATTTAAACCTGTCGGACTGGGCTGACACTTGAAACACGCTTTTTGGACCAAATCCCAGGCATCGAAAAAAAATGAACAAGCGCAGGTATTACCAATGCATCTATCACCCAGTACCACCAACAAAAGATGCATACGTGACGCATATTGAAAACCGCAAAACACCCTCATCAGAAGCAGACATGCTCCCGGCATATGTTCAGGTATTATTATTTGAAATTGAAGGGACCGATTACCTGATAAATAACCAGGGTAAGGAGACCGGCGTAATATCCCCTACAGGCCGGAATATTAAAAAGATCTGGGTCACTGGAACCCTTACCTCTTATGAGCCGGGAAGACATGGAGATATCATTCGCGTTTCAGACCCGACAGGGGCGGCAGATTTCTTCATAAAACCCTATGCACCGAATGATTATGAAAAAGAAGACCTGGCACCACCATTGTTCATAAGTATAACAGCACGACCTGAGAAAGAAACCGGGAGTAGTAATACAGGGATCAGGTGGGTAGTCGAAGCCTTAAAGATCACAACAAAACAGGATCGGGACGCATGGATAGTTGCCGCCGCCAGCTCTCTTATTCAAAATCTTTGGATGATGAAATCCTCACTAAATTCGGAAGAAGGAGACCCACAGGTGCGGGAAGCACAAAGACATTACCGTACCAGAAATGAGCAGCTGAAATTTTTTGCAGAAAATGCAGAGAAAGCCCTCAGAGTTATAAAGGAACCAGGACCACCCATAGACCCTGCCGAACTAATCCTCTCAATAATTAAGGAACAGTCAGGGCCACGGGGAGTTCATCTTGACGATGTTTTAAAAGGGACACGCAGGGAGGCACTTGCCGACGATATTGTCAGGGATATCATCAGGGCCCTGGTTTCAGAGGATGAGATATATCAGCCGGCTCCCGGGTACCTGAAACTTCTCTGACTGAATCTGATGAATATAGAATTTTACCCTGAAGGTCCGGGTGTACTGATAGAAGAAGACCGGAGAGTCCTTTTCATTGCTGACATCCACATGGGCATTGAGCATGAACTACAAAAGCACGGTTTTTTTATCAGGTCAAAAGGACAGGAACGTATAACAAGGATATGCAATCTCATCACCGAATCAGAACCTGACCTCCTGGTAATTCTTGGCGATGTGAAACACCGGATCGCCGGAACTTCTTTCCAGGAATTTTCTGAACTAAGCAGTCTCTTTTCATCTGTCAGAAAGATGATTCCATTTATAATAACTCCCGGAAATCATGATCCGGGAATAGAAGAGTTCTTAAAGCCGGAAGAGATCAGGAAGAAGGAGGGTTCAGTCCTGGATATGACAGGAATCTTCCATGGGCATACAATTCCGGTTCCTGAACTCTCCGGGCATCTTATTCTATGCGGTCATCATCACCCGGTGGTCTCACTTACTGACGAAGTGGGTATCGCACTTAAATCAGATTGTTATATCCTTGGAGAGTTAGATTCAGCCATCTTCCCTGGTGAAACAGATGAAGGAGAAAGAACGCGCCTGCTGATGGTTCCCTCATTTAATGAATTAACCGGATATGGTATAGAAAAGACATTCAGATCACCATTCTCACCGGTTTCCAGATCTCTTGTAATCGAATCGGCAGAAATTCTGCTTCCTGACGGAACATATGCAGGAGATCTTCAGACATACCTGAATTATGAAAAGAACTTGCCAGCTTGACAGACGGGTAATTGAAGTAATAAAGGACAGAGGGTTTTCAAAACTATCAGAAGTCCAGCAGCAGGCGATTCCCAAAATTTTAAACGGTGACAACCTGCTCCTTATAGCCCCTACAGGAACAGGCAAGACGGAAAGTGCCATGATTCCGGTCTTAAGCGGGATGCTGGCTGGTGAAGGTAAAGGGTTTACAACACTTTATATCACTCCCCTCAGGGCATTAAACCGGGATATACTGCGACGGATGGAATGGTGGTGCCAGAACCTTGGTCTTACTATCGGGGTCAGGCATGGAGACACTTCACAGGCTGAACGAAGGAAACAGGTTCTCCATCCACCTGACCTGCTCATTACTACGCCTGAAACCATCCAGGCACTCTTCATGGGCAAACGTCTGAGAGAACACCTTCGATCAGTTAAATACGTTATCGTTGACGAGATCCATGATATTGCCGGGACAAAAAGAGGTGCCCAGCTGGTTATAGCACTTGAACGGCTTGCCAGGTATGCCGGGGAGTTTCAAAGGATAGGTCTTTCTGCCACGGTAGGAAATCCGGAAGAGATTGCCAGGTTCCTGACCGGAGATCGGCCTTGTAGTATCGTTGAAGTGCCGGTTGCAAAACTTTTAGATATCAATGTCGAGCTGGCCGGTGAAAAATTTGAAAGCCAGGTGC
>JAAYPD010000095.1 GCA_012520015.1 Methanomicrobiales archaeon | reverse complement strand
TCCCCGGACTGATTGGAAGTCCGGTCTGCATCCACATCATTCCAATAGAGACCAGTGATATCACCAGTAACACAAAAGGAATGAAGCAGAGCTTCGCAGGAGAGTAGGGGCTGATATCATAGTTAAAATAACTCATGTGCAGAAGAGTTGGAACCTCATACTCATTAAACCATTGAAGCAGGCACCCTCCAAACCCATGTGATCAGGTTTTAATGATTTAAATGTTCGAGCTTCTGTTGTCTTCCTGGCAGGGTGCCAGGCAATCAGCGCAGGAAGATGACATAAAACACCTGGCTTGCACAACCCTTTTTTCCCCTCCGGTATTACCTGATGTAGATGTCTGATCTAAAAGCCTGCTCTTATGAAGAGAGTAATTATCACTCCATCCACGTCGATGACGAGGTAGTAGAGTACCTGAATAAGCGAAACACGGACTTTAGAATTTCCACTTCATGCGGTGGACCGGTACTTCTCCCCATATCATATAAGCCACCAAAGCCAAGTGACCTTGCCCTCAGGGCCGGGGAGCATACCATATATATATCAATGTACCAGGCAAGATACATTGACCATATCCACATGGGCCTGGTTCCCTATCATTTAGGAATGAGAGATGAAGGATTTTCTGACGAATACCATGAGTACTGATGAGTTTTGAAGAGAGAGAACACACCGCAGACATATTAATGCATATCAGGGCAGATGATCCTGCAGGACTTTTTGCCGATGCAGGGCATGCCCTGATGAAAATAATGTACAAGGGAACCGCAAAACCGGTGCAGGAAATCACCATCACCGCTGCAGGCCCGACCCTTGATCATCTCCTTCACGGATTTTTATCTGATCTCTTGTTCGAGTCTGAGGTCAGAAACCTCGTCTTCTGTGAATTTGAGTTCATCTTCGGTGAAAGAGAAGTAACGGCCATTCTTCGTGGTGAACCCTTTAATCCTTCAGTCCATGGAGGTGGTGCGGAAGTTAAAGGTATCTCCTGGCATGGCCTTTTTATAAAATCTGAGCCGGATGGATTAACCTGCGATATATTGTTTGATGTGTGAGGGAAAAGTATGATAAAAGGCATAGTAAAAAAGGGAGAGTACGAATGGGAGATTCCGGTGGGATTTATTCCTGGGATGCGTGTTCCTGCCCGGTTTTTCCTGTCTGACGAACTTACAAAAACCCTTGAGGAAGGGGCTCTTCAGCAGCTTGCAAATGTTGCCACAATGCCTGGAATAGTGAAGAACTCCCTTGCAATGCCTGATATCCACTGGGGGTACGGCTTTCCGATAGGCGGGGTTGCCGCCTTTGAATATGACTCAGGGGTTATCTCCCCGGGAGGTGTCGGGTTTGATATCAATTGTGGTGTGCGGTTGCTTACAACTCCGTTAAAACAGTCAGATCTTGCCAAAAAGAAAGAGATCCTTGACGGCCTTTATGATGCGGTCCCGGTTGGTGTCGGGGCACGCTCTTCTCTTCATTTATCAGAGAAGCAGCTTGAAAAGATGATGACCAGGGGGGCCGCATTTGCAGTGGAAGAGGGTTATGGAAACAAGGATGATATCATCCATTGCGAGGAGCAGGGCCGGATGAAAGAAGCAGACACAACCCATGTCTCGCGAAAGGCCAAAGCACGCGGTGTACCACAGTGCGGAACACTTGGCGCAGGAAACCACTTCCTTGAGATACAGGTCATCGAAGAGATCTATGACGAAGAGGCTGCACAGGCCTATGGAGTTGAAGCAGGGCAGATCTGCATGATGATCCATTGCGGGTCGCGGGGGCTTGGTCACCAGGTGTGTACCGATCATCTGCAGGTGCTTGAAAATGCAGTCTCGAAGTACAATATCTCACTTCCAGACAAGCAGCTTGCATGTGCACCGATCGCATCACCTGAAGGGAGAGCTTACTTTGGAGGGATGGCTGCCGCGGCAAATTATGCCTGGGCAAACCGACAGATGATCACACACCAGGTAAGAGGCGTTCTGACCAGGATGTGTGGAA
This sequence comes from Methanomicrobiales archaeon, assembly GCA_012520015.1. Taxonomy (GTDB): domain Archaea; phylum Halobacteriota; class Methanomicrobia; order Methanomicrobiales; family Methanospirillaceae; genus Methanospirillum. The sequence continues at coordinate 48 of JAAYPD010000095.1, read as the reverse complement.
TCGGTTATGATGATATCCGTCTTGTCTATGACGTCGCCCACAATGTCG
>JAAYPD010000094.1 GCA_012520015.1 Methanomicrobiales archaeon | reverse complement strand
GTACGCAGAATATGTCCTCAATATTTCTGGCATAGATAAAAATGCCCCGGCAAAGGATGTTGATGCTTTAACTATTCATACCGCTGTCCAGGATCTGCTGGAAAAAGCCCGCACATCTCCGGTTCCTGTCCTTGATAAGAACGGGTGTCACCCGGTACCTTCCGGAGAAGAAAAACCGGCCGGTTATGATTCATTTAATGCGGCCCTTGCGGCATTTTATCCATCAGCTCCCCCGGTAAAGAAACAGGAGGAGAAGAGACGGATATCCCGCGAGGACAGGATACGGCTGCAGCAGGAAGAGGCCATTGTAAAGTTTGGTAAAAATATCGAAAGAAATGAAGAGCTGGCCTCGCTCCTTTACGAAGAGTATGGTTTTGTTACAGAGACCATCAAAGCACTCTCTAAAGCTTCGGCCACGAGATCATGGCAGGAGATAGAGAAGATATTAAAAGATGACACTACTGGCGCAGGAAAGAGGATCATACGCATATTTCCCGCTGAAGCATCTGTGGAACTGGATCTTGGCCGCCCGGTTAAGGTCTATGTTCATGAGAGCATCGACCAGAATGCAGGCCGGTACTATGACCAGGTAAAGAAGTTTAAAAAGAAACTTGCCGGGGCAAAGGCCGCCATGGAACGGGAGGTGCATCAGGCAAAGGTGAGAAAAGTGCAGTACCAGCGTCCAAAAAAGCGTTGGTTTGACCGGTTCAGGTGTTTTTGCACATCAGACCAGGTACTGGTCATCGGCGGGCGGGATGCCGGGCAGAATGAAGAACTTATACGGAAATATCTCGAAGGTGGAGATACCTTTGTTCACGCCGACGTTCATGGTGCCAGCGTGGTTGTTGTGAAAGGAAAGACTATGCACATGGATGAGGTGGTCCGGTTTGCAGCCGCATACTCAGGAGCCTGGAAGGCCGGTTTTGCATCTGCAGATGTATATGCAGCAAGACCAGACCAGGTATCAAAGACTGCTGAATCTGGTGAATATCTCTCCAGGGGGTCATTTGTGGTCAGGGGGGAACGGCAGTGGTTTAATAATGTCCCTCTTGAGGTGGTCATCGGTCTTCAAAAAACCCCACAGACAAGGATTCTTGGAGGACCTGGATCAGCGGTCAGGAAACTTTGCGATCTCTTCGTAGTCCTTCGTCCAGGAACATTTGAACCAAATGATATTGCAAAAAAAGTAGTCCGTGCACTTCGTGAAAGGCTCTCTGCTGCCGATCAGAAAGCCCTCAAGTTTGCCCTGAACACCGAGGCAGTAGCCGCCTTTGTCCCGCCCGGGGGATCTGACCTGGTGGAAGGATGAAAGCAGAAATAGAAGACCTTCAGAGATCTTTTGGCGAAATACGCCTCTTTCCGGAGAACACCGATGACCTGTGGCACCTTTATCACCTGATAACGCCTGGATGCCTGGTCTATGCAACAACTCTTCGAAGTATTGAAGGATCGCAGGATAAGATCCGTCCGGAGAAACTGGAGAAACGTCCTGTAAGACTTGGTATACGGGTGGAGGATGTTGAGTTTCATGAGTTTTCAATTAGACTTCGCGTCTTCGGAGTTATTGAATCAGGGGTGGATGCCGGGTCGCACCATACCCTGAACCTGGAGCCAGGCTACGAGATCTCTGTCATCAGGACATGGACCGGAAATGATCTTGACCGGATTGATCGTGCGGTAAAGGGATCTGCTGCTGAGGCAATTCACATACTGACCGTCGAGGAAGGAGAGGCAGAGCTCTATCGCGTGCAAAGTTACGGGCCAAAACTGGTATGGTCATCTGCTGCAGGCAGCGGAAAGACCGCCGAGTTAAACAGCAGGGAAGAGTTTTCCGAGGCGGTGGTCTTACAGCTTTCTGCCATTACAGGGCCTTTGGTCATTGCAGGGCCGGGGTTTGTGAAAGAAGAGATAGTTGCAAAGTTAAAACGGAAATGCCCGTCCAGGTCTGCACCATTGGTGACCGGTGAGACAAGGTCAGGCGGCAGAAGGGCGGTCCAGGAAGTCATTGGCCAGGGCATTCTTGAGAAGCTTAACGGAGATCTTCAGCTTGCAAGAGAAGTTACCTGCCTTGACGAACTCATGCGCCGTATCGGAAAAGATGAACCAGTGGCATATGGAGCCCAGGCGGTCAGTGAAGCTGCCAGATGCGGCGCTGTGCAGACTCTCATGGTTGCAGACACTCTTCTAAGGGATCCTGTCGCCACCGGCATCATCAGGCAGGCAGAAGAGATGCGGTCCGAAGTGGTCATATTTTCTTCAAGGTTTGAACCAGGAGAGAGGCTTCTTGGACTTGGCGGAATCGCAGCCCTTCTCAGGTTCCCAATAGCCTGAACAGAGCGAAATTTACACGATCCTCCTTTTTAACTTTTTCCGGTCACACACCCCGGGCTTTCATGTAACAAAATACCGGGTGAAATTATAACACCAGGTTACTAATGTATATTATGCGCAATCTGGTGACCGGACCTAAAGGCCAGGATCACTGGTTCTTACTGATCCTTATCACCACCGTGCTGGTATTTTCTTCCTGCTGGTACGCAATATCCCAAAATATTCACACAGTGATCCCGCATCTCTTTTATATTCCTGTAATACTTGCCTGCTGGAGATTTCCAAGGCCCGGAGTTCTCTTTACCTTTGGTATCGTCTCCGGGTATGCAGGATTAGAACTGTTTTACAGTCCACAGATGCTTCTTGACCCGGATGTTATACTCCGGTGCCTGATAATCATCTTTATCGGAATGGTGGTAGCATATCTCTCGCTTTATCTTCATAATCGTGAAAAAAGTTATCTTCGTCTCCTTTCTGCCCTTGATACCGGGGTAATTGTGACCGACAGGTCAGGCCGGATTTTTTATTCAAATCCCTATGCGATAAGAGTCCTTGACAGGAAGGCCGGATCTCTGAGTGGTTCGTCTCTTCTGGATTATGCAGGAAATGAGACTGACCTGAAGGAATTTCTTGAAAAATGTCAACAGAATGGTCAATCTGATACAACAAAGGAACTGGTCCTGAAAAGAAATGACGGGTTTCCTGTTCCTGTTTTACTGAGCGGGTACCAGCAAAAAGGAGAAGAGTTCATCTTAACCTTAAATGATCTCTCAGAGGAGAAATGGCTGGCCCATGAGCTGGCAAATGACCGGCGGG
>JAAYPD010000093.1 GCA_012520015.1 Methanomicrobiales archaeon | reverse complement strand
GATAATGGTGAGTTTTTCACACCAGTAATCTTTTATATAATGAATTGTGGAGACAGTGTTGCCACAATTATGCTTCATAGGATAATTTTGTACTGTATTCAATTTTTACACAATCCAAGGATACGAATACGACAAGATTAAAACGATATATTTTAATTATTTACACATTTTTAACTCTAAAAACCTTCCTACTTGAGGATCCAGATCGGGTTCTTGAAATTTTCATTATCAATAAAAACATTTTTCTATGTCTATCATTATAGAACTTATATCATACCATCAGATCACCACCCACACTTTCAATAGAACCTCAAATATTTATACAATGCAGATACCATGACCGTTAACCAGAATCCTGAACAGATTGCCAGGGACACCATCGACCGGAAACTGATCGAATCCGGGTTCGCGGTTCAGGATCGAAAAAAGATAGACTGGAGGGTATCTCCCGGAATTGCGGTCAGGGAGTATCCGACGGATGTTGGTCCTGCCGATTATGTTCTGTTTGTGGACCGGGTTCCTGTTGGGGTTATTGAAGCGAAGAAAGAGGATTATGGGGAGAAGATTACAACCGTAGAGGGTCAGTCATATGAATATGCGACCAGTAAACTGAGGCATCTGAATAATGATCCTCTTCCATTTGTGTATGAGAGCACAGGGGAGCTGACCAGGTTTACTGACCACCGGGACCCAAAACCACGGTCACGAACAGTCTTCTCTTTTCCAAGGCCGGAGACGTTTCGGGAATGGATGGATCAGGACAAGACCCTCAGGGGGAGGTTTCATGATATCCCTGCATTGAACCCTGATGGGCTACGTGCCTGTCAGATTCAGGCCATTCAAAATCTTGAAGACTCATTCAGGATGTATCATCCCCGTGCTCTTGTCCAGATGGCAACCGGTTCAGGGAAGACATTTACCGCGATTACCTTCATCTATCGACTTTTGAAATTTGCGAATGCAAAGAGGGTTTTGTTCCTGGTAGATACGCGGAATCTTGGGGAGCAGGCTGAACAGGAGTTTATGGCCTATGTTCCGAATGATGATAACCGGAAGTTTACCGAGCTCTATAATGTGCAGCGGCTCAAATCCCGGTACATCGCTTGTGACAGCCAGGTATGTATCTCCACCATCCAACGTCTGTACTCGATCTTAAAGGGAGAGGACCTGGATGAGACCCTTGAGAATGAGAATCCCGCAGAGCATGAATGGCAGCCAAAACAGCCCCTTCCGGTTGTGTATAATGCACAGATCCCGATAGAGACATTTGATTTTGTCGTTATTGATGAGTGTCACCGCTCGATTTACAATGTCTGGCAGCAGGTTCTGGATTATTTTGATGCTTTTCTTATCGGGCTGACTGCGACTCCTGATAAGCGGACGCTTGGATTTTTCAACGAGAATTTAGTGAGTGAATACACTCATGAAGAAGCAATTGCCGACGGGGTGAATGTTGGTCATGATGTGTATACTATTGAGACGGAGATTACAAAGAACGGTGCACGGATAGCAGCAAACGAATATGTTGACAGACGGGAGAAGCTGACGAGGAAGAAACGGTGGGAACAACTGGACGAGGAGGTCAGTTATTCGTCAAAGGAACTTGATCGTGATGTGGTCAATCCCAGTCAGATCCGCAATGTTATCCGGACGTTCAGGAATAAACTTCATGAGATCTTCCCCGGCAGAACTGAGATTCCAAAGACTCTGATTTTTGCCAAGACTGACAGCCATGCGGATGATATCATCCAGATTGTTCGAGAGGAGTTCTCAGAAGGGAATGATTTTTGCAAGAAGGTTACGTACAGGTCCGAGGGTGATCCAAAGTCAGTTCTGGCAGCATTCCGCAATGACTACAACCCCCGGATAGCGGTGACGGTTGACATGATCTCAACCGGGACTGATGTGAAACCCTTAGAATGTCTGCTCTTTATGCGGGATGTGAAGAGCCGGAATTATTTTGAACAGATGAAGGGGAGAGGAACCCGGACTATCGGATATGATGACCTGAAGAAGGTAACTCCATCGGTTCTTTCTGCCAAGACTCATTTTGTTATCGTTGATGCTGTCGGGGTGACAAAGTCGCTGAAGACTGACAGCCGGCCACTTGAACGGAAGAAGAGCGTACCCCTGAAGGATCTGCTTGCAGCGGTCACGTTCGGGTCAACGGATGAGGATCTGTATGTCTCACTGGCAAACCGGCTGGCACGGCTGGATAAGCAACTGACCGCCGACGAGAAGGAGACGTACACGGAGAAAGCCGGGGGAAAGACGATTCAACAGACGGTGAAGGATCTCCTGAGGGCATACAATCCGGATATCATCGATGCCAGAGCCGGGGAGATAAAACAACATGAACCGGCCATTTCAGAGAAGAAGGCAAAGGAAAAGGCACAGAAGGAACTGATTGATATCGCAAGAGCGCCCTTTTCAGGAGACCTGAATGACTATATCGAAAATGTTAGAAGGGTGCATGAACAGATCATTGATACAGTAAATATTGATAAGGTCAGGATCGCAGAGTGGGATACTGATGCTAATGAGCGGGCAGAAAGTCTCATCAAAAGTTTTTCAGAGTTTCTTTCGGCACACAAGGATGAGATCACCGCTCTTTCGATATTCTATAATCAGCCGTACAACCGCCGGGAATTGACCTTACAGATGGTGAAGGAGCTGCTTACCATCCTGAAGAGAGAACAGCCTCAGTTTGCACCGTTCCACGTATGGCAAGCATATGAACAACTGGAGCAGGTGAAAGGGAACTCTCCGAAGAGTGAACTGACCGCTCTTGTCTCGCTTATCAGGCGGGTTACCGGGATTGATGAGGTCCTGACCGGGTATGATATGACGGTGAATAAGAACTTCCAGGACTGGGTGTTTCAGAAACAGGCCGGAACGTTAAAGTTCAATGAAGAACAGATGGAGTGGCTCCGAATGATCAAAGAGTTTGTGATAAATAGTTACCATCTTGAGGATGAGGACTTGGATTATGCACCGTTTGATGCTTTTGGTGGGAGAGGGAGAATGTACCAACTCTTTGGGGATAGTATGACCGGGATTATGAGTGAATTGAACGAGGCGTTAACGGTTTGAGAATGAAAGAGAGAATTGGATGGATTACGGTTACCCTAAATGATATTGCCAAATGGGGTTCAGGTGGTACCCCAAAGTCTACTAAAAAAGAGTATTATGGAGGTGACATTCCTTGGTTAATAATTGGTGATCTAAATGACGGATTGGTTTGGCATTCCACTAAAAAAATTACCGATGAGGGATTAAAAAATAGTTCTGCAAAAATAGTTGCCCCGAATAATATCCTAATTGCATTATATGGCAGTATTGGAAAACTTGGAATTAACAAAATTCCGGTAGCTACTAATCAAGCAATTGCCTTTACTCAAAAAATACATACTTCAACAAATATCAAATATCTTTTCTATTTTTTATTATTCAGTCGTCAAGACTTGTATAAATTAGGGAAAGGAGGGACTCAAAGAAATATTAGCCAGACCGTATTAAAGAAGGTAAAATTTCCACTCCCGCCATTCCCCGAACAACGTGCCATCGTCAATAAAATCGAGCAGCTCTTCAGCGAACTGGACAACGGCATCGCCAATCTCAAACTGGCACAGGAGCAACTGAAGGTATATCGGCAGGCGGTGCTGAAGCAGGCGTTTACTGGTGAACTAACGAGAACATGGAGGGAAGAGCATCAAAGCGAGATTGAATCCCCAATAGCCCTTTTAAATAGAATTGTGGAAGGAAGAAAACTAATTCTTGGAGAAAAAATATTTTCCAAAAAAAATGCCTGTAATGAGCCATCCTCAATTCCAGATTTTTTAATCCCTGAAGAATGGCTCTGGATTACTCCAAAAGTAATTGCATCCCCATACGATCCTTACGCATTGACAATTGGTCCATTTGGGAGCAACCTCAAAGTTAGTGACTACCGCAAATCAGGTGTTCCTTTAATCTTTGTTAAAAATATTCGTTCTGGTTCATTTCATAATTCTGAAACAAAATTTGTATCAAAGGAAAAAGCAGATGAATTACGACCCCATCAAGCAGAGAGTGGTGATATTCTCATAACAAAAATGGGAGAACCACCGGGGGATGCTACTCAATATCCTGCCAACCATTCAAAAGCGATAATTACTGCTGATTGTGTAAAATTTAGGCTTAATCCAATATTGGAGGAAAAGCGCTTTTTTGTTTATTTGATTAATTCACCAATTATTAAAAACCAGATTGCTCAAATAACAAAAGGAGTTGCACAAAAGAAAATCAGTCTAGAGCGCTTTAGGGAAATTGCATTACCATTTCCTTCCATTGCTGAACAACAAGCCATCGTAAATGAAATTGAAACTCGCCTGTCTGTCTGTGATAAACTGGAGCAGGATATCACTGACTCTCTCGAAAAAGCCGAAGCCCTCCGCCAGTCTATCTTAAAACAAGCTTTCGAAGGCAAACTCCTCAATGAACAGGAACTCGCCGCGGTCCGGAACGATCCGGAATGGGAACCAGCCGAAGCATTACTTGCGAAAATAAAATCAAAGACTATCTGAAACCATGACTGAACTTACATCATCAATCATCTCTAAGGTATGGAGTTTCTGCCACGTTCTCCGTGATGGAGGAGTCAGTTACGGAGACTATCTCGAACAGCTCACCTTCCTCATCTTCCTGAAGATGGCCGAAGAATACCGGAAAAAACCGCACAACCGTGACATCGGCATCCCTGAAGAATACCGCTGGGATACTTTGAAACGAAAGCGGGGAGGAGAACTCGAGACCCATTACCGGAACCTGATGCAGGACCTCGGAAAAAAACCAGGAATGCTTGGGCAGATATTCCTCAAAGCCCAGAACAAGATCTCTGACCCGGCCATGCTGTACAAGGTCATCGACATGATCGACAAGGAGGACTGGGTCATGATGGGTGTTGATACCAAGGGAGAGATTTACGAAGGGCTTTTGCAGAAGAACGCGGAGGATACCAAGAGCGGAGCAGGCCAGTATTTCACTCCAAGAGCCCTCATTAAGGCAATGGTTGCCTGCACTCGTCCGGAACCGATGAAGACAATTGGTGATCCCTGCTGTGGAACCGGGGGGTTCTTCCTGGCCGCTTATGACTTCCTGACCCATGAACACCAGCTCAACCGTGAGGAGAGCCGGTTTTTAAAGACAAAGACCTTCGGAGGGAATGAGATCGTTCCAGGAACGAGAAGACTGGCTCTCATGAACCTCTTTCTCCACAATATCGGGGAGATTGACGGGGAGCCGATGATCTCCGTTGCTGATGCACTCATCGCCGATTCGGGTGAACGGTATGATTATGTCCTCACGAACCCACCATTCGGAAAAAAGAGCTCCATGACCTTCACGAACGAGGAAGGAAAACAGGAGAAGGACGTCCTGACCTATAACCGGCAGAACTTCTGGGTCACAACCAGTAACAAGCAGCTCAACTTCCTGCAGCATATTCATACCATTCTCAAGACCGGTGGGCAGGCAGCCGTCGTCCTTCCAGATAATGTCCTCTTTGAAGGGGGAGCCGGAGAGACAGTCAGGAAGAAGATCATGGAGACCTGTGACCTCCATACCATCTTACGGCTCCCAACCGGTATTTTTTACGCAAACGGAGTGAAAGCAAACGTCCTCTTCTTTGAAGCAAAACAGGCATCAAAGGAACCCTGGACAAAAGAGGTCTGGATATACGACTACCGGACTAATATCCACCATACCCAGAAGAAGAACCCGATGAAATTTTCAGATCTTGAAGAGTTCATTCGGTGTTATAACCCGGAAAACCGGCATAAACGGCAGGAGACCTGGAGCGAGGAAAACCCTGAGGGGCGGTTTCGGAAATTCTCATACGAAGAGATAATCGCTCGGGATAAGACAAATCTTGACATATTCTGGCTGAAGGATAAGAGCCTTGCAGATTTGGATAACCTTCCGGACCCGGATGTTCTGGCAAACGAGATCGTTGAGAACATCGAGGCGGCACTCGAGAGTTTTCGCGAGATTGCGGATATCGTCAATGGGAACGGAATAGACAAAGAAAAAAATATGCAATAGAAAACCATACTGAGCCATACTGAAACAAAACAGGTTTAGATAATTATCGATACAACGGGAAGAACACTCAATGAATATAAATATCGCAATAATCGATCAGCGTCTTATTAAGATCTCTGAACAGATCCGGGACCAGGCGAGAGAAGAACTGGGAATTACTGATGAGACCCGTTTGAAATCACTCAGCTTTGTCTTTCTCACCGTCAGGACCATCCTGGATCTGACCGATGAGGAGACTTTTGATTGTCTGACTGAAGGCTCCGGGGATTTTGGCGTTGATGCAATCCACCTTTCAGAAGAGTGTGATCAGGAGATAACCGTCACCCTGTTCCAGGGAAAATATAAGCAAAACTTAGAGGGAAACTCTAATTTCCCGGAGGATGGGATCAGTAAACTCATCCGCGCAATCTGGGCACTCTTTGATCCATCTACACCCCTTGATTATCTAAACCCGCGATTATCAACAAAAGTTGAGGAGATCAGGTCCCTTATCCGTGATGGGTATATCCCCCGGATTCGGGCAATCGTGTGTAATAATGGAAAAATATGGAATGATATCGCATCACAGGAGATTCAAAGAGCAGATCTCGGGGACCAGGCGGTATTTGAACATGTCAATCATGATCGGCTGGTAGCCATCCTGCAGGCTGCAAAACCGGTACATGATACCCTTCAATTTACCGGAAAGGCCCTGGTTGAAGATTTTAATTTTTCCCGGGTACTGGTCGGACGGATGGCAGTTTATGAGATATATTCGCTTATCGAACGCCACGGCGAGAGACTCCTTGAAAGAAATATCCGGCGGTATCTGGGGCTTTCAGGAAACCGGGTGAATGAAGCCATACGAGATACCTTACTCTCTGAAGAACGAGGAAATTTTTACTTTTACAATAACGGGATCACCCTGACCTGCGATAAATTTCTCTATAATGCATTTCAGAGCGGCGATTTCCCGGTAAAGGTTGAAAATCTCCAGATAAT
>JAAYPD010000092.1 GCA_012520015.1 Methanomicrobiales archaeon | reverse complement strand
GTTCAGCACTCTGAATTACTTCAAGTTTCTTCTCCTCAGCCGTTGATTCAATGGATTTTATCAGGTCTTCATATGCCATTCTCAGCTCACCTTCTCTGCTTGACGGGGGTGGTAGCTTTACAGGTTACTCAACCATGATGATGATCATTGCCGCTACAACAAATCCCAGAATAACAAGCGTTTCAGGAATTGCTTCAAGAACAATTATAGTGCCTGCTGATTCCGGTCTCTCTGCCACGGCACCTGCCCCGGCAGCTCCTATCTTCGACTGTGCGATGCCTGTCGCAATCGCGCCTCCTACAAAGGCAATTGCGGCTCCAATTGGAACTTCCCATCCTGACATAGTTATCTCCAACGATTACCTTATCCTACATGGATTTATAAATTGTGTTTTGTCTCTGGGAAAAAATAGCAAAAAGATCAGAGTGGTTCTTTTCCAAACGGTTTATAGGGGGTACCTCCACCTTCATAAAACTTGGAGAAGAATTCCACGACATGCAGCCTGAGAGAATGGATTGAAGGACTGAACATGGCAAGGCAAACATTGAGAGTATGTAAAAGGATTGCGACAATAATTCCAAGGATCAGAATTCCAAGTTCCTGCGATAAGCGGTTTGCAACAAAAGCCAGGATCACAGAAGCAAGGCCGATCGCCATAAGACGTGCATATGACATGATATTGCCAATAGTTCCCATCACTTCAATGACTCCCCTGCTCCCTCCCCCGTAAAGCAGGCCGGCAATTGAGATAAATACCAGAATGATGACGGCAAATGTCACAGATCCTGGCACATGACCAGTATATGAACCAAATAGCAGTAGTATTCCTGAAATAAGGCCAATCATCCCTGCCTTCTCAATAATATGCCTTGTGTTATGGCGTCTGTATGAATTCAGGATGCCAAGAGACAAACCCAGGAAGACATGGAATACCCCTATGCCAATGGCAAGGGTCAGGAGTGGAATGATAGACTCAATCCGGTTCCATGAGATCCCAAATATGGTAAACGGCGAAAGCCAGCCCATGTGTTCACCAAAATCTCCAAAAATTTCTCCATAAATATATCCAAATATCATCGCTGAGATAGACGAGATCATGAGAATGCTCATGAGCTGGAAGACCCAGGGCACTTCCCTGAACTTATGCCTGACAGTCAGGCTGAAACAGAAGATTACAAAACCATAACCGATATCCCCAACGATAAATCCAAAGAATAACGGGAAGAATATTGCGAAAAGCGGGGTGGGATCTATCTCCCTGTACATGGGAGGAGCCACAAGGTTCATGAAAAATTCAAATGGTTTGGCCCAGAAAGGATTATCAAAAAATACCGGGGCATTATCAAGTAAATCAGGATCATCAGGCAGCTCGTGAACGACAACCGACATGCCAAAATTTTCAGAGAGGATCTTCCTTGTTGCAGGCAGAGATTTTTGAGGTATCCATCCTTTTACAATGAAAGTATAATCAGTCTGCCCGAATTGAGAGTATGCCAGTGTTCCTTCAAGAAAATCTGTAAGCAGGACATTGAATGTTGAAAGATCTTTATACCATTCAGTTGAGATGTCACGGATCTTCTCTTCAATTTGAGACGTTTCAATATTAATTGCATCTTTGTCTTTCTGGATTAAAGCAAGGGCCTCATCAAGAGGCATATTTGTGTACTCCTGGGGAATCCTCACTTCATTCACATTTTTTGAATACAGGAAATCATGGACCTTGCTTGCATATTTTTTGCTAAATACCGTGATGACCGCGATATTTTTTTCGTCAAGATCAGCGCTGATAAACTCGAACTGGTTTTTGGTAATATCAGAGAGGAATGGGTGGATGATGTCAAGGACAGATTCAAACTCTTTCTGGATTATTAGAATCGTAACCTCAAACCCCTCAAGGGTGGGTAGTTGCTGCTCAAGTGGAGAGATTTTTCTAATTATCTTCTCGTACCTTAACAGGGTTGTATACCTGATGTCCAGTTCTTCTTTCCTGTTTTCAAGTATCCTAAGCCTGCTCTCCAGCGAATCACAGAGATTTGATGCAGCAACAACAAGTTCTTCATGGGTAAGTTCTTCGTACTTATCCAGTACTGGGATTTTTTGTCTCTTTTTTATGTCTGAAGGGGTAAGAATCTGAAGCTGCCCCCGAATCCTGATTAAAAGGGAAGATATCTCTTCAGAATTAAACGTGTCAAGCGGAGAGATTGCAACGATCTCACCTGTGTCTTCTTTTGCATCTTCAAGATGAATGGAACCTGCCTGGTAAAGAACATTGATGATTCGCTGATAGTCTTTTTTGGGGCCAACCACCAGGATCTGTTTCATCTTTTGCAACATATTTATCCCTGGACCCTGGTGGCAATCCATTTTACTGCAAGATCAATATTGCCAGAACCTTTTTTAAGGATCTCTTCTGCTTCCTTTTTTCCTGCTTTATGAATTGCATCAATCTCTCCGGCAAGCTTTGCAAGACCTTCATCCATGAGGCGTTTTCCTTCTTCAGCCCCTTCTCTTTCTGCCTCTTCCAGCATGTTTCTTGCCCTGACCCTTGCATCATGGATCCGGGTTTCAGCTTCCTTGCAGACGATATCGCACTGCTCTTTTAGTTCAGCTTCTTTCCTGGATATCTGGTCAAGTAATGAATGTTCTGCTTCCATATCTCCTCACCGTCTTTTAAATCCAGCTGCAAAGCCCTGGTATTTACGAAAACCTGTTCATTCACATGGGATTGAATGTGATCAAATTAAAGGCCGTACTTGCTCTTCATCTTC
>JAAYPD010000091.1 GCA_012520015.1 Methanomicrobiales archaeon | reverse complement strand
TTTGGTGACGGGAACACATCGACCGAAAAAAACCCTGTTTACACGTATCGTGTACCTGGTAAGTATGATGTGTCGCTCACATTGTACTCAAATTACACATATGAAACACCTATGGAAGAATACCTGAATACGAGCAGGGGTCAGATGACAGATTTCGCCTGGGGAAGCACTGACCGCGTGCTGGATTACATAACAGTCCATGAGCGTGGAACCGGAATCAGGCAGGAAGTCCCGGAAGGATGGTACCCGGAGCCCAGGAACCGGGTTAAAATGCCATCAGGAGCTGACGGTGCGACAGGTAGTGCCTCGTTCACGGCAAACGAGATCACGCTCTATAACAGTTCTCAAGGTTACCTGACCGAACGCGGATATAAAGAAACACTTGATATTAACGGGGCATATTACCTTGTAAAAAGTGTCCCGTACAATACCGGATTTTAACTTTTTTACTGATTGGAATGTCGAATTATTACACACTGAAGTGTCTGAAATATGTACTTTTACCTGCCTTGATCACATGTTTTTTCCTTGCATGCGGATGCATTGAGGATAAACCGATTGATGTGACCAACATCTCTGAAAACCTTACCTGCCTTGCCGTGGAGAAAGAACAGAATGGAAGTGTCCAGGAGGCATTAACCCTTTACGATGCTGCGATCAGGCTAAACTCATCAGACACGGCTCTATGGCTTAAGACAGCAGAGCTTCTGGCCAACGAATCGATGAATACAGAAGCGATCATCGGGTTTACACATGTTCTCGTGCTTGACCCGAAAAACAGCTCTGCACTGGTAGGAAGAGGTGAAGTCCACGCCAGGGAAGGAGACCTGGCAGAAGCATTTGATGATTTTAAAAATGCAGTCGGCCTTGATCCACACAATGCTGCTGCCCATGCAGGCCTTGCCAGGATATATAATGCAAACAACGAGACAGAACAGGCACTTATAGAATATGGTACGGCAATAAATATCAGCCCCCGGAATTACGAATATTATGTTGAAAAAGGAGAGATCCTGTTCGATTCCGGACGATTTAATGAAGCTGCAAAGGCATATGACAATGCCCTGAAGATAAACCTGAAAGATGCCAGATCATGGAAAAGGCTTGGGGAGATGTTAAGGTTATCAAACCGGCTGGAAGAGGCTGCAGTAGCTTATGGGCAGTTAAACAGCCTTGTGCCGGATGACAAGGACAATCTTTTCATCCAGGCCGGACTTCTTGAAAAGATCAGGAAGTACAAAGAGGCTAAGGAGATTTATGCCAGGCTTGTCAGTGAAGATCCAAAAAAAATCAGCTTTCTCGTGGCACTTGCACGTGTTCAGAATGTGCTTGGCGAATTTGACGAATCAGCCGCAGTCTCCAGGGGGGCACTACTTGAAAACCAGAGTAATGCAGATGCATGGTCAAATCTTGGATTCTCATATGCCAACATGAAAAATTTCAAAGCTTCCTTTGATGCCTTTAATCAATCCTTAAAACTTCGCCCGGATGATGCAATCACCATCACCAATGTGGGATTTCTGCTGATGCAATCCGGAAAATACCAGGAGGCCCTTTACCGGTTTAATAATGCAACCAGAATTGATCCTGATGACTCAACAACCTGGATACATAAAGCACGTGCAGAGCTTGCGCTTGGCAAACGGGATGATGCATTCAGTTCTGCAACCAGGGCAACCAGGCTCTCTCCTTATTCATATGATGCCTGGTACCTTCTTGGTGATATTGCATCGGTATGCAAAAGGTATGATGAAGCAAAAGAGGCTTTCAGCAATGCTTTGGATATCAACCCGATGAATGACAATGCGTTCAGGTATCTTGTTGATGTGATGCGAAACCTCAACCAGGCATATGAGACAATCCACTATTATGATAAGACAATTTCACAAAACCCGAATATTCCTGTTGCATGGATGAGAAAGGGATATGCGGCAGATCTTGCAAAAGAGTATTCAATAAGCGAAGATGCCTATGCACAGGTTGTGAAAATTCAGCCTGAGAACACCGAAGGTTGGACTAACCTTGGTTTTGCACGATTCCAGCAGGGCAATTACTTTGGAGCCATCGATGCCTTTAACGAGTCACTGAAGATCGATCCAGACCAGTCGGTTTATTATGTGAACCGTGGCGCTGCTTACCAGAAGATAGACCGGCTTGATGATGCATACAAAGACTTCTCTAAAGCCCTTGAACTCAGCCCTGATAACCGGGACGCATTATACGGGATGGGAAAAACCCTGTACAGGATGGGTAAAGTCCATGAATCATTCCCTTATTTCAAGAAGATAGGAGAGAATCTTTACATCGCCAGGGTGTATGACTCCCTGTACCAGGGAGTTACATATTTCTCAAACAACTGGAATTACTGGCGATATTCTTACCAGTGGTGAAGGTACCCTTTCTTTGGAAGAATATTGCCATCCATTCTGATACCGGGTATTGACCCGACCCTGCCTATAGAGGTTACAGGACTTTCAATATCTTCAAGTTTTTCAAAATTTTCCTCAGGTATGAAGAACAAAAGCTCAAAGTCTCCTCCCCCATAAAGCGCTGCATCAAGTGCCAGTTCCCTCTCCACTCCTTCCGGAAGAGGGATTAGTTCTTCTGATATATCCATCCCGACACCTGATTCTCTGGCGATATCATAAAGGGAGATGGCAAGCCCGTCGCTGATATCCATCATGGCTGTTGCACCTGCCAGCCTTGCTGCAATTCCTTCACTGACCCTTGGCTGCGGCTCACAAAGGTCATTCCAAAACCTCCTGTCACCAGTAAGTCCGGGGATGGCCCGCCCAAGCCTGCCGGTTACACAGATGAGATCGCCAGGCATCGCTCCTCTTCTTCTTACCGGCTCTCCATCCAGGATTATCCCTGTTCCGGTTGAGACGATAGTAAGTTCATTGTGGGCATCAAGATCTCCTCCGGCATATACAGCTCCATACTTCCTGCAGCAGGCATCGGCACCTTTCACTATTCTTTCCAGCCGATTATCGTCATCAAGACCGATTGCTATGACAATCTGTTTTGGCTCTGCTCCCATTGCCGCAATATCAGATATGGTCACTGCAACAGACATCCATCCGATCTGCCAGTCGGTCATACCAGGTGGAAAATCCGAGCTCTCATGAAGCATATCAGTAGAGGTCACAAGGGTGGCACATGGGAGATAGAAGACTGCACAATCATCAGAGCAGGTTTCTTCGCCGCATAAAGGTCTTATTATATCCAGAAGACTGCGATCATCCAACTTTACCTCACCTTCCTCTCCCGCTCTGCCAGGTACTCTTTCATTAGTGAATCCAGCATCTCTTCACCCTTACCTTTCACGAACTTTTCATGCTCTTCTGCCCAGTCTTCAAGGGCATCCATGAACTTCTCCTCATCACAGGTCCCGATCTCCCCTTTTACCCGGATCTGCATACCCTTTGATATGACAAATGGCAGGTTTTCATGCAGAAATGCTTCTTTTAGTTCTTTGGTGATGGAATCTGCTGCTTTTTCATTAACGATGACAGCACGTGCACCACTTTTTACGATCTCATGTACAATCCCTCTTCCCCAGGACACAAGGGTTTTTACATAAAGAACATCACCAGGATGAATACCTACCCGTTCGGTAAGGAGGCGGAAACTTTCACGGGAGAGATCTGAAAGAACCTTTATCGTCATTGTTCCAGGCGATATTTCTTCATCATCAACCTCTTTCAGCCGTTTAAGCCGCCTTTGTAACTTCTTGTTATTTCGCTCTTCAAACCTTAGCCGTCGTTTCAGGCTTGATATGATCTGGTCACGCTTAATTATCTCAGGTTCGACATTGATGCCTTTCTGCTTCTCATTCTTCATCTCGGTAATCTTCCTGGATAATTGCCGGTTCTGCTTTTTTAGATCTGTTATCTCGCTTTGCAGATCAGATACCAGGACGCGGAGATCCTTTACCGTCCCATCAAGTACCCTTACACGTTCATCAGAGCTGTCAAGACTTACTTCAGGTTTCTTCTCCTGGATCACCCTGGCAGGTTTTCTCCTGTCGGTCAGGATCTGTTCCAGGGAATGACCACGGATAATGCCAGCTTTTACCTCGTCAAGGTCCACCCCTGGCGGGACTCTTTTTAATATCCCTGAAAATTTATGCCTCCAGTACCTGCAGGCCTCAATTGCAGCGGTAAGAGCATCCCTCTCATGATCATTGCCATAACCAAATCTTCCGGCAAGCTCATACTTAGTCTCAACAGAGATGTCCTGGCGTGGGGTATAAGGAACTGCCTGAAAAGCACGACGTATCTTTTCAACGGTAAAAGGCATCGGAACGACATCTGATGCAATTATGACCGGTTTTCCAAGAGACCAGATAAGCTCGATCACATCGGCCATGGTCATCTGCCGCGAGCTCTGAAGTTTTACCAGTTCTCCATTCAGGTCAAGGGCAGCAATCCCGATTGTAGTTCCTGGATCAATACCTACGATAAGGTACCTGGGTCTTGCTGATAATGGCTTGTACTGGATTCTGTCAAGCCTTTTTCCAGACAGCCTGATCTGGACATCACCCCCGCGTGAGGATGATACAGGTATCTTATCCCTGTCCTCCCTGACATGAAAAGTTACCCTTGATACACCACCAAAGGCCTTGTGTTCTTTCTTCCAGTAAGAAAGCCCCCCAGCCTGAAGCTCATGCTCTATCTCCCTGGCATGCCTGAGCACATTGCCATGAATCTTTCTTGCATACCTGTTCTGGCTCCAGCCCCCCTTTCCTGGTGACCGGTTACGGGTTATTGTAATCTCTGTCTCTTTTTCAAAGGCTACAACCTGTGCGCCTGCCCCGTGACCTGCAACCTGCGCAGCAGCCCTGGCTTCTGCAAAAGGATCAAACCTGTCAAAAGTGATATTGTACCTTGCCGCTACCTGTATAAGGCCGGTTTGCCTGTCTCCACCAGTAACAAGGACAAGTTTTGTCTTTGATGGGAGCTGTTCGATAAAATGATAAAGGTCCTGAGTTCTGGGTGCAATCTCCTGGACCGAATCAACTGCAAGGATGTCTGGATGATGCCGGTGAACCAGTCTTATCAGACGATGAAGTGAGACGGAAAGTTCTTTTATGACGATACCGTCCTCTAATATTACCAGGGCATATTTTGGCTGAACGGTTCGCGACCTGGCCGAACCTGTGATAAGATCTATTCCAAATATCAGCACCCAGTCACCAGGCTCCTGACTTCATTCATATCTGAAGAGATCCGG
>JAAYPD010000090.1 GCA_012520015.1 Methanomicrobiales archaeon | reverse complement strand
TTAACCTCACTCTGAATGATGAAACGCTGGGGATCTTTAGCAAACATGAGAATGGCTGTATTAGTGGGAACACCACTTGAAAGGAGATTTAATCGCTCTAATGCTTTTTCAAAGGGAATAGTAACATCAATTTCAGATCTTCTTTCATCCTGCATGTGCCTTAGAAATCGCATCACTTCTTCAGGATTGATATCTTCAAGGGTTGCATCCAAACATGGTCTGTTATCCCAATGATTCTCATTCTCTTGTCTGATAAGCCACTTGAGATCATCAACCGGCATTCTAATGCTTTCAGTACCTGAACGAATGTATGCCTGTCCATCGGCAAAATAGGGTTTATTTGTTCCTTCAGGTATAGTAATTTTCAGTACGGTTTTTCCATTAATATTTTCAGAATTGTATGACAATGAGATATCTGGTTTTATTCTGGCACGTACCTTTTGAGCAACCTTTCGAAATGTGCTATCAGCAATCACCATACCTTTAACCGTTCCCTTGGGGTCAATTCCGAAATAAAGGATACCACCTTTATTGTTGAGAAGTGCACAAATATCAATTACGGCATCTTCAAGTTCTGCAATACCTGATTTCAATTCTATTGTCTCTGTTTCTTCAAGACAATATTGATGGTCTTGCTGATTTTTGTACTCTTTTGAATTCATTGTCTTCTACCTGACGACCTACACCAAGATATCAATAGAAAATGCAAATAAAATTTGAAAAACATCATTTTACTAACTCATAAAATTCATTCGATTTTCTTGTAGCACCATATATTCTAATATTCTAACCCCATCGAATTTGATGTGGTTAAAATTTGCATTATTTAAATGTCCCCATATTCCGATGATCTCGATGGTATTTAAGTTTCTTAACCAATTTTGAATAATATAATCTGTACGCTCTGCATCTTTGTTTTATGCAATATCAGTTATGCAGATATTGTCCTTCTCGTTCAGAACTGATACTGTTATCTCTTTATCAAAAACCGTAATCTTCCCCATCGCTCACCCCCATATCACACAAACCGGCAGATCCTCACATAATCACATCCCTTGCACTGATCTCCGGGGCAGGCAGAAAACTCTCTGCTCATTATCCCGGAAATTAACCTCTCTGCGATCTGCTCTGCCTGTATCAGCATTTCTTCACCCACCGGGACCAAAGCCACCGTTGCATCCTCAAGAAACGCAATAGAACCTGAACACACCTGCTCTCCAATCGCAGCAAGCCCCCGGGCATAGAGCCGGATCTGCATCGAGGCATCATCCTCAGTGACCACCGTATCAGACGTCTTATAATCCCGGATCTCTATCCCTTCGTTATCATGCAGGATCACGTCTACCCTTCCTGAAATAGTTGCCTGCATCAGTGGGAACTCAATCCTTGTCTCCACCTCCCGTATCCGGAGCATATCATCCTCCCTGACCTCGGCAAAATGAATGAGTTTTTCCATCGCCACATCCCGGAGACCTTCCATAAGTCCTGGATCGGCAAATGGCATGAAAAAATTATCCTCTACAGAAGTTGCAACCGCAGTAACCGGATCATACCCTTCTTTCATCAGGCCGGCAGCTTCCCGCAAACAATGATGGAGAGCATTTCCATACCCAAGATATGGGTTGATACCAGGCTGAAAACCCCAGATAGTGTTAATCCGGTACCGGTACGGACATTTGCTATAATGGATCAGCTCACCTGTGGCAAAAGTATGGATCTCATCATCTACACCACGCTTTGATAGCAGGAGATCAGGCAGATGTGCAGAAGAATCGAGAACCTCAATATCTGGACAGTCGGCCAGATCCCTGATAAATTCGCTGACACCCTTCTTCCTTCCGTTTAATGTCTTAAAATATGACAGGACAAGCAGCTCCTTTGCCCTTGTCATCGCCACGTACATCAGCTTTCGTTCCCCTTCCAGATCGCCTTCATACCTGAAAACATCAAACATATCACGGGGAAGAACCCATCTCTGCTCTCTACCGGTATTTGATGATGGAAACCTTCCGTCCACCAGTGCAGGGATGAACACAACCGGCCATTCCAGCCCTTTTGACTGATGCATGGTCATCAGATTTACCGCATTCAGGCCGGACAGGTCATCATCAGGACGTTCTTCATAGGCACCATTCGCATAATGGTTCAGGAAATACATTATCGTCTTTAAAAGAGCAGGCCATGAGACCCTTTGACCTCCAAGTTTTTGCGCCGTCTCCACATCGCTAAGGATATCCCCGAACCTGCCCAGATTTGCCATGATGACCGCATGTTCAGGATTATCAGGGTCCAACTGTAAAAACCCGAGAATGGAGAGGAGTTCCTGGTACATCCCGGCTGCATGATCAAACCCTTTACTATGGATCTGTCGTTTCCATTCGAAAAGCCTGGGAACAACTGCATCAGCCGTGCAAAGGCCAGGTATTGCATCCACCCATTCCTGTGTTCCGAATGTAAGCAGATCCTCCCCCTCAAGCTTATTCTTCCAGTCCCACCGCGACTTCTGAAAAAATCCGTCCGGGGACGCCCATGCCAGAATCTTCGCAAGAGCTGCAATCTCTGCCCGGCGGAAAAGACCCACCTTTCCCCCGATCATGAAAGGAATATGCTTCTCACGAAATACGTCGATGAACGGCTCACCACTCGTATTCACACTCCGAAGAAGAATTCCGATATCACCATAACTACACCGGCCACTTTCAACCAGCCGTGAGATCTCATCTGCAATAAAGACTGCTTCACTCCGTTTATCTGGAAACTCCAGAAGATGGGCCTTTCCATGTTCACCCCTGGAATACACCATCGGAGAATACCAGCACTTCTCAAATGTTTCAGAAAAATAATTCGCCGCCTGCACAATCGTCTGTACACTCCGTCGATTCTCCGGAATAGATATCGTCTCTGAATTCTGGTAAAACTCTACAAACTCCTCAAAACAATGCTCATCAGAACCCCGCCACTGGTAAATCGTCTGCCTTGGATCCCCAACAACAAAGATGGAGCTCCCCCGGCCAAGAATCTCAATAAGCTCCTGCTGTGCCCGGTTAATATCCTGGTACTCATCCACAATAAGGTACTGAATCTGTTCTCGGGCCTCAGGCCTTTGGCGGAGATTTTCCACCGTCAGGGCAGTCATCCGGTCAAATGTCAGCTGATGATGCTCATCAAGGCGTTCTTCATATTTAGTAAGTGAATAAAAAAAGTCCAAAGACCGCTTCTTAACCTCATCACGTGAGAGCATCTCATTATAAACAACGCCCACACTCCTCTTAAAATCCTGACAGTTTATGGTATAATTTGAACTTCCCGTCAGGCTGAGTTCCCAGCCGGTTCGCATCAGGAACGCCATCTCCTGGTTTTCATCCATTATTCCCCAGGATCCATATCCAAACTTGTCTTTAAGAAGATTAAAACAGAACCCGTGAATGGTCCCGACATACATCTCACCAAGCCGGGCACATAATGCATCCTCCCCAAGCTCCCTGACATGTTTATAGATCCTGCTCTTCATATTTGCCGCAGCTCTCTCGGTAAAAGTAAACGCAACAATAGAAGAAGGCTCCACATGATCAACCAGTAACAAAGAGACAATCTTCCTCGTCAGTGTCTCAGTCTTCCCTGCGCCTGCTCCTGCAATAATCCGGACATGCGACGATCGGGTAGTTATTGCTGATTGCTGGCTCACGGAGAGCGGAC
>JAAYPD010000089.1 GCA_012520015.1 Methanomicrobiales archaeon | reverse complement strand
TTTATTGATATATCCGCCATACTTTTTGGATCTTCCGTGAGGTGATCAAAATAATCGCATTCAACCCGTTTATCTTTCAATGTTTTTAGAAATGTTCCTGCTTTTCGGTGATTTTTTGATTCAGAATAACTATAATAATCAATTACTTGTTCGTGGATATTTACACCTGAAAAAGCTCCTTTGATTCTTTCAGCCCTCCTTCGTGCATACATAAAGGCACCATAGTATGCCCTGCTTACAATAGCCCGATAGAGTGCCGTTTGATATAGAGCATTTGGAATAGGATTTTGTTGTAGTTGCTTCGCTAATTCAATATATTCTTCCCAGTCAAAGGGGGAGGATTGAGTTTGCATATTACTGTGAAGGAATAAAGTCAGTAGTTAGAAGAAATTTGCTTTTACTTCCTGAAAAAAGATAAGAACAAGACTCCTCAATCTCAAAAGCGATATCAAAAAAATCATCAGGGTAATGAGAAAGCCTGACACACAGTCTGATGTAATCAATTCCCGAATCAGGATCCATTCTTGTCTCTAAAAAATATTGAGTGTTATCAGGGAAAATTCTATCAATTCTCCGAATTACTTCATCAACCCCACTGATCATTTCAGGATTTTTCTGAAAGAAATACATGATCGTTGATTTGGAATCTGTTTTCACTCGATCAATGATGGATTGAATATAGGATGTACTATGAGTGCCACTAGTAACTTTTATTGACGTAATTGAAGAATACCCAAAAAACGAGGTAATTTCTATTGGTACATCTCGCTTTCCTTCAAATGCTTTTGGTCTTTGCATTGATATTTTCGAAAAAACTGAACTATTTTCTCTCCAGGGTTGAGGATAATAGTCATGTACTGAAGTTTCGTGAATTATTGCAGCTGTCATCTAAATGACTCCATTAATTCATCTGAACACATTTTCAAAAACCAGTCATGCGTAAGATCATGGGCCTGATTACACCATTGAATGATTTTTTCAGGCGTTTTTGGAACTGTTTCTCCTTCAATGTGAACGGTAGTTTCCCAGGTGAATTTGCCCGGTGGTGTTCCATGCCCATAGATATATCGGATCATTACCAAAGTTCCATCTCCTTCCCGAGGAAATGTCTGATATATATCAAATCCAACCGGCCTGTTCATTACTCCGGTATTAATAAACAATGCTTCAGGCATTACAATATCAGCCCCCACAGACTGTTTTAGATACTCTTTAGGGTCAGTTCCTTCAGGTATAGTAACCGCATCGATATATCGAAGGTTCATCTCTAAGATCTGTAATGAATCAAGTTCAGGATAGACACGAAAAAAATTTTCTACCAGATCTCGGATCCGCTTGGAAAAATCAGGCCATGAATAATGAGTCGTGTCATTAAGAGTCAAAATTCCAGATCCTATCTGAACAAGAGGCCATTTTTCCTGAGATGGTCTGAACCGATGTTGAATGATATAAGGAACCATTTCATCCGGAATATTTGATGTTTGCAAGGGTTCGTGAAATGTATAACCTAATTCACGTAATTTTCCATAAAGGGTGCCTATAAGAATTTGATAATGTGGATCCTTTAAAACCCCTGGCTGAATTTGATCCAATCTCCATTTTAATTCAAATATCACTTCCTGGAGAGGTGGATGGGGCAGCCGATTATCCATGTTATATTAATTCAGCATGGAAAGAATATGAATTTTGTTAAAGATTTCAAGTTCAGGAAAAGGGCATCTTCCGACAGCTCCGCCATCAGTATCACATCAAACGATATCTCCGTGCAGGACTTGTTCAGCTCGGCAGTGAGCTCCCGGTCAGCCTTACGGTTGGTAGAGCGAGGCCAGACATACATCCCCTCCACCGGGCCTTCTTACTTCAGAAAAGGGGGCCTTTGTCCACTTGAGTAGACCTGGACCACAAGAGGGGCTGCATCCCCGACTGAAATCATCTCCACATCAGGGACAAGCCGGTAATACGCATTCCATCAGGTATGAGATATAAAAACGGAATGGACGTCTTCAAACCCATACCACCTCACGGGAGATATACGGAAGAATATAAGGAGATACACCATCAGTAGTAACAATCTCAATTTTTCTCGGAAACAATGACTGGAGATATGCTTCGAGATCAAGATACTTTTTATAAGTTACAGACTCAGGATCAAGCTCAATGAGAAGATCAAGGTCGCTCAGGTCTCCAGCTTCATTCCTGACTACAGAACCAAAAAGTCCAATTTTAATCACGCCAAACCGTTCTTTCAGATCATGAGATTCGCGTTTTAAGATTGAAAGGATCTCATCCCGTTCTGTCATCATTTTTTCTTTGTCATCCTTAATTTCTGAATATTTGGTAACAGTTCAGGGATCTCTCCTACGAGGATCTCAACTCCTGGGTAGGGCAGCAGACCACTTCACGAGGGAGATCATATCAGAAGGTATGCACCGGTAAACCATCCGGTATGGTATCTCCTCTTTGAGATGGCAATCGACGGGAATGATCCAAAGGAGGTATTCCAGTGGTATACTCCGAATCCGGGCAGGTTAATCCATAGTCCGAGAGAGGATCTTACTGTAATGAATATTTATCATGTTACTATTCTGTATAAAAGGAGAGTAATGACAACCTTTTGTTAATATATATCTCCGGGCTTTTCTCATTTTCGTCTTGTGGCGAAAATACTGCAACTATTTTCTGATTTACGGCCGTGTAGCAGTTGTAGCAGTTGTAGCACTTCCTGTACAGGCACCCCGAAAAAATAATAAGTGATGCCTGGAAGGTAAAAAAATGAATTTCCTTTCGAGTTACTCGCTGAATATCTAAAATGCTTGTAAATAAGTAGAATGTATAGGAACAGGCCTCATATTTTGGTATTCACATGCACATGCAGGAACCAACCCCGG
>JAAYPD010000088.1 GCA_012520015.1 Methanomicrobiales archaeon | reverse complement strand
CATATTCAAGTTGAAAGCTACCTCTTCAAATGTTTTTCACTCAAAAATCAGCCCACGCCGCGAGTGAACTTGACATTTTAGAGTTATTTAATAAATATTTTATCTCCCAAAATCCAGAGAATGTTGATGTTGCTGTATTTGGCTCAAGCAGAATCATGCAAATTCGGGATTCCTTTTTACCTGATAAACTTACTTTAGTAAATAATGGAGTGTCTGGGGCCAGTATTGAAGATATAATCGGATTGATTTGGATATATTATGAAAAAGGAAATTTGCCCAATAATATAATAATCGGAGTAGATCCATGGATTTTTAATAAAAATAATAATCAAAATCGTTGGATGTCAATAAAAGAAGAGTATGAGTGTGGAATAGATATGTTACAATTAGATAATAGAGATTCAAACCTATATTCATATTTAATAAAAAAAATATGGTATGATGTTAAAAAATATTTAAGTTTGATATCCAGGGATGTTCTCATTAGTTCTTTGAATAATATTTTTTTAAGGACAATTCAAGGAAATAATTTCGAAATGTATCCTACGAATGAGGTTTTTTCAGATGTTGGTATTAGATTAACTGATGGTTCAATTAGTTATCCTGAAAAAGTCAGAAACCGCGATATTGAAGAGGTTAATAAAATGGCATCCGATTCCATTTCAGGACCAATATATTCATTAAATTCATTTGACGAGATTGATAACGCAAATAAAAATAAATTTATGCGGTTGATTGATTTTTTGCATAAAGAAAAGGTTCAGATTACTATTGTTTTACCACCATATCATCCCATCGTATATGATGAAATTAAAAAAAATACCAAATATCGAAATGTATTATTGGTTGAAGAGTTTTTGAAAGATTTTTCGCTGGGTAAAAATATTTCTATTGTAGGTTCGTATGATCCTTTGAATATGAATCTTACTTCAAATGACTTTTTTGATGGTATGCATTTGAATTTACAGGGAGTTGACAAGTTGCGAAATAATCTTTTCCCTGCTGTCTTTACTTAAATAGGTATACTCTTTGATTAAATGCGATTGATAACAAAACGAATATTCGAATGAGAGGACCCCTCATCTCCAATAAGAAACTCTCTGAGGGGGTCCAACGAGACTGGCTTTATTTCATCTTCTATTCCTTCTTCTTTGACGAAAGAAAGGTACTCCTGGCATGCTTCCTGAAGCATTCTGGTTGCTTCCTCAATAGTATCTCCCTGACTGGCGACATTGAGTTCAAGACAAAGACCTACATAAAAATCTCCAGATTTTTTAATGATTCCCGTGTATGCACAAGTCATAAGTCCTCATCTCATGATGAACTTACATATCTGTGATTACTAAGAGCATGAAAATATTTCCGTATAAAAAATCTGTGCCATCTGGTATTACTTATGATCCAGCCTGAACGCATTAATTCATTCAATAATCAGGAACCGAAGGGTTCGTACATCCTCTACTGGATGCAATCAGCGGTCAGGACCAGATATAATCATGCCCTTGAATATGCAATTGAACGATCAAACGAACTAAAAAAACCTCTTATCGTCGTCTTCTCTCTTGACCACTCCTATCCTGAGGCAACACCAGTTCATTACCGGTTTTTATGGGAGGGTCTTCAGGACGTGAAGCGTTCTCTCTCCGAGCGGGGAATCGGTTTTCAGATCCTGTCCGGGAGTCCGGTTGATCTCATCCCCCGTATTGCAGACGATGCCTGCCTGGTCATAACCGATCAGGGCTGGACAAGGCTTCAGCGGGAATGGAGGCAGAAGGTCATTGATTCCGTCCCGTGTATGGTGGCGATTGTTGAGAC
Source organism: Methanomicrobiales archaeon (assembly GCA_012520015.1). GTDB lineage: Archaea > Halobacteriota > Methanomicrobia > Methanomicrobiales > Methanospirillaceae > Methanospirillum. Next base: position 2,666 of record JAAYPD010000088.1, on the reverse strand, counting down.
CAACCTGATCGTGCCGGTTCATGTTGCATCACCAAAAGAAGAGTGGTCGGCAGGAACATTCAGACCAAAAATTACCCGGCAACTCCCCGCCTTTCTGCACCCTCTCACCCCAAGGCATGTTCAGGTTGAATCGACAGACTACAAACCATTCATAGGGATAGCGGTCGGAACAGAACTCCTGTTCACCAGAAAACCTTTCACTGATGATACTTCATCTCAATACCTTCCCGGAGGAGAGACCGCTGCAGAGCACTATCTCTCGGCATTCCTCTCCGGCACCATCGACCGGTACGAGGCCACCCATAATGATCCGACAGCCCGTGCAACATCGTATTTGAGCGCATACTTACATTTCGGCCATATTTCTCCACTTGATATCGCCCTCCGGGTGATGGCCCATCCCGGACCGGGAACACATGCGTTTCTGGAACAACTCATCGTTCGTCGGGAGTTATCACACAATTTTGTCTGGTTTAACCCCTTATATGACCACTATGAAGGCCTCCCGGAGTGGACAAGGAAGACCCTTGGGAAACATCGGATCGATACACGGGAGTATTCATACACACTGGCAGATTTTGAAGAGTGTAGGACTCATGATACGGCATGGAATGCGATGCAACTCTCGATGATTCGGACCGGGTACCTGCATGGATACCTGCGGATGTACTGGGGAAAGAAGATCCTTGAATGGACTGAAACACCTGAAGATGCATATGCTATTGCGCTTTATCTCAATAACCGGTATGAACTGGACGGGCGTGACCCGAACGGGTACTGTGGGGTTGCCTGGTGTTTTGGCAAACATGACCGACCATGGAAGGAACGACCGGTATTCGGAACCATCCGGTATATGAATGAGGCCGGACTCCGGCGGAAGTTCAGGCTGGATGGATGGGTAGATAGGACGCTCGAGCTGTACTCATGATCCTGGTGTATAATTCTCTTCCTCAAGGCCCCTGGTAAGGCCACACTCTTGTGCAATCCTGATTGCCCTGGCCACTTCTTCGTCTGATACCCGACGGAGAAGATCAGAATACTCGTTTGGACAGAATCTCCTGATATCTCCTGCCGGCCTGTACTGGTCCATGATATTAAGCCATGTATTCGGGGAGATCTGTTCGGCAATGAACCGGATAATTCTCTCTGATTCTTCACCACGTTCGGGGAGGAGAAGGTGCCTGATGAGAAGCCCGTGTGTTGCAATACCGTTCTCAAGGGTAAGGTCACCGACCTGACGATGCATCTCACACAGGGCTGCCTTACAATTCTGTGGGTAATCAGGTGTATGTGCCAGTATTCTTCCCGTCTTTTCGTCGGCAAATTTGAAATCCGGCATATAGATATCGATGATTCCTTCCAGAAGCCTGAGTGTGTCAATGTCTTCATATCCGCCCGTGTTGTAGACAAGTGGGATCTGAAGCCCGGCATCGATTGCGATCAGAAGTGCTTCAAGGATAGCCGGGAGCTGGTGAGTCGGGGTGACCAGGTTGATATTATGACATCCCAGTGCCTGAAGATGGAGATAGATGTATGCAAGATCCTGCTTTGTGAGTTCTCTCCCCATCCGCTCATGGCTGATCTCATAGTTCTGGCAGAACCTGCATCCCATGGTGCATCCGGTAAAAAAGATGGTCCCTGATCCACAGGTTCCTGATATTGGCTGTTCTTCGCCGAAATGCGGACCGAATGAGGCAACATGGGGATGGATACCGGTCCTGCAAAATCCAAGTTCTCCTGTTTTGCGTTTGGCTCTGCAATGGCGGGGACAAAGGACACATGGTGAAGAACGTTCCTGAATAGCACGTATCCGGGAAATGAGAAGGTCACGGGAGATGGTGAGGTACCCTGGGCTGGTCATCTGTCAGGGGTATAGTCATCTCCATAGAAGAAAATAATTGATGTCAGATCTGCAGGTCAAATTTAAATTTAGATCTTATCTTTTCCGGCAATGTAGTTCAGTGGCTTTAGTCTCTTGCCCCTGAGGACATCAAAACCCTGAGTTCTTTTCAGACGCTTCACTTCATCCTGCAGTTCTTCGATAATACCGAGTAAACGGTTTACCAAGGCAGGGTCAGAATTCGAACTGAAAATATAAGGGGTGATTTCTTTCAGATATTCAGAAATTTCAGATTTCATAAAATGACTCGTGTATACAAATGGTTTCTGTGAATAAGGAGATTCGGATACGATGAGATCCAGACTGATTTCCGTACATAATCCATCGTCCTTGCACTATTATTGTCTGATTGTTCTATGGGTGAGGAGATATAAGTGAATGCTACATCATGAAGACGGGGAGAATATAACTAATATTTGGGATTCTGGTTGACTGATTTTATGGACGAATTTTTTGACTCTGCTGATCCTGCATCAATAGACCGGTTCAATGCAATGCTTTCAGAGTTTTATCTCAAGAACCGGCGCCCCATGCCCTGGAGGGATGAGATCACACCGTACCGGGTCGTTGTATCCGAGATCATGCTGCAACAGACCCAGGTCCCTCGCGTCCTGAAAAAGTTTGATGAGTTTATCAGGATATTCCCTGATTTTGCGGCTCTTGCACAGGCATCGCTTGAGGATGTCCTACGGGCATGGCAGGGTCTTGGTTATAATCGGCGGGCAAAATACCTTCTTCAGATTGCACAGGTGATAATAAACCGGTG
>JAAYPD010000087.1 GCA_012520015.1 Methanomicrobiales archaeon | reverse complement strand
CTGTTCCTCCTCCAGGACTTCCAGAGGTTCGTCAGTTACTATCTCTGTTTCTGGCTCACTGGAGTTCTGTTCAGGTATTTCTGCAGGGACAGGTGTCACGACCGGTGATTTTAATTGTGAAAGGGAGAGAGGATAGAGATCTATGTTATGTGCGTTTAATGAATATGGGGTATCTGATATTCCTTCACGTGAAAAAGCCTGTGCCGAAGCTGAAAATCCTCCTTCTCCCGACTCATCAAACCAGGCATTTCCACCAATCGTATTACCGCCGATAATATTTGTCCCGGATTTAAGCTCGGTATTCCAAAAGTTCTTCTGGTCCTCGTTTACAACAGCGTTATGCTTGTTTTTCAGCAGGTTATTGTAGATAATATTACCAACTGACTGGAAAACTCCTATTCCAATGGCATCGCTTTCAATGATATTATTATATATCTGGTTCTGGTTGGACTGATCAAGTCGAAGGCCCATGTTTGCAGTATTTCTGAATGTGCAATCCGAGATGACACCGTTACTGGCTTTATACATCCAGATTCCTGTGTCCATCCCTTCAAAAACAACATTTTTTATTACTATGTCCGTAAGGGCAGTCCCGGCATTGATGTAAATGCCTGAGTTATACCCGGTCGAAGCGCCCCGGATGGTATTTCCCCCACCATCAAAAGTCACGCCTGATGCATTAATCTCAAAAATATTAAATTTCTTATAATTAGTGATGTCCCGCTTTAAGATATAATATCCAGGTTTTGAAATTTTTGCAGGTGAATAGACAGGGACTGAACCTGCCGGTCCGGTCAATGTTCCAGGAAAAACCGGATCCTGGCTGATAATTCGTCCTGAACCGGTATCAGGTTTAATAAAGTAGTTGCTGGTGTCAAGATAGATCATAACCCTGTACTCACCTTTCTTCAGGTGTGTTGGCATTGCCCAGCTCTTGGTATATGTCCTGACTTCTCCGGCTCCAAGCCTTGTATCGGTAATATCGCCTCCAATCTGAGTTCCTATCTCATCTTCCCTGTCAGCCCTTACCAGGAATGCCTTAAGTTTGTAACCTGGAGCTTCCCGGTTTCCTGTATTCTTTACGGTGATGGTAACTATCAATCGTTCATCAGGAATCGTTCCAAGAGGGATCTCCCCCATTTCTGAAATATCCATCCTTACCGTTGCATCGATGATTGCAACATCAGGGCCTGTACCCAGGGTGTCATCTCCCTCTGTTTCGGCAAGAACCTGGCCTGTGACGGCACCGGCCATTAACATTATCAAAAGCAGTGTTAAACCAGTCACCTGGAACTGGCATTGCTGCCGGGTTTTCTCTCCTTTTTTTCTCATGTGCCACATCACAAATCCCCACATCCCTATTTAGTAATAAGCAGTTGGAGAAGTATTGATTTCGGTAAATAAAAAACGTAGTGATATGAGTCATGACATTATATTTTTCTGAGAATGCGAGGAAGGTGATTTGAACACCTGGACCCCTGCGGGAACGGACCCTAAATCCGTCGCCTTTGACCTGGCTCGGCAATCCTCGCTCAAAAAAGGTATGGGTTTAGTTCGCTTCGGGGGATTTGTGCCCTTCTATTTCAGAGCGAACCTGACTTTGAAGCTTTTCAAACTTCTCCTGAAGCATCTTTTCCTGCTTTTCTATTGATCTGATCCTTATTTCAAGTGTTTCTATCTTTTCGGAGACTTTTGAGATGACTTCAGCCTTTGGCTTTTGCATGACGACCGTTCCCACACTGATATATACCGCGGCAGAGTCATCAGTCTCATTCAGTTCTTCAACAGCCTTTCTTGCTTCCTGTGCAGCCATTTCGTACTGGCTCTTTTGAGAGAGGATGGTCTGCATCTGTTGCTGCATCTGCTGAAGCATATTTATCTGGTTCTGCACCTTTGGTGAAATATTTTGCATCCTTAACTCCTCCTATTCATTTGTCCTTCCCGCTTTTTTAGTTGTCTGCACCATCTCTTCTGATACCTGGACCAGCCTGAGCCAGGTATTCAATGCAGCCCTGAGCGCAGTCAGATCATCTGCCAGAATGTGAATCTTAAATGAAGACTCTGATATTACCTTAACCTGGCCATGAGATCTGCCCTCTTCACCGGAATCTGACTCCGGATAAAGGGACGCTGCAATGACCCCTGCATCAGGAGTTTCAAAGGTGAAGACCGCCTCATGCCTCATTCGCATATCACCGGATCTTCTCAAGTGCAAGAGTCATGTGTCTCCTCTGTGGGCCGTCAAAGGAGAGCAAAAGATCATCTTCCAGATCATCAGTATAGATGACAGGGCACTCTCCATCATCAAGGATCATACCAATTTCACGATCTGATGTTCTGATCCCTTTTGTCAGAAGGCCTTCACGCACTCCAGTCTCATGCTTTTTTACCAGCCGTCTGAGGCATGGTTCCCCTTCCTGGTAAACCGTCATCAGGATGCCTGATCTTTGCTGTTCAAACACTATGAAGAGATCATGTTCGCCTGAAATCTCCCTTAGTCCGTGTTTACCCCGTGGCAGATACCTGACACCGGTTGCAAATGCGAGATCTTTTGCAATGGCCCGGGTAACAGGAGTTGAACGACGGGAAGTTGTGACCAGTGTCATCTGGCCTTTAATT
>JAAYPD010000086.1 GCA_012520015.1 Methanomicrobiales archaeon | reverse complement strand
CCGGACACAGGCCCCGGAGTGGTCCAACACTGACAAGGAAGCCATCATCAAGCAGATAATAGACCTGCGCAGACAAGGAAGCTCAACAGCCGAGATCGGGCTTGTGATGAGGGATAAGTATGGTGTCCCAAGTGTCAAGCTTGCAACCGGAAAGAAGATCACCCAGATACTGCGTGAAAATGATCTGGTATCAGAAATTCCCGAAGACCTCCGGAACCTTATCGAGAAGGCTCTTGGAATGCGTAAGCATCTCTCGGAGAACACCCGCGATGTCCACAACAAGCGACAGCTCATGCTGACAGAATCCAAGGTCCGCAGGCTTGTTAAATACTACGTAAACAGTAAAAAACTTCCAAAAGACTGGGTTTACAAACCGGAAACTGCTGAAATTCTCCTGTCCAGGTAATCCTACGGCTGATATGTCCATTGAAACTGCTGCAAAAGATCTTGCAAATGAATTATTAAGGCAGAAGTACGTTGAGGTCCTCTGCCATCATGATGCAGACGGGATTGCAGCAGGATCTGTCATGGCAATGGCCCTGTACAGGGCAGATATACCATTCAGGCTCAGGATAACCCACAGGCTATCTGAAGATAATATTCCAAAGGCAAAGCCCCTGCTCCTCTGCGATCTTGGTGCAGGTCTTTCAGGACTTCCTGAAGATACGATGGTTATCGATCATCATCTCCCCTTCTTTGAGGGTCCACATCACGTAAATCCAAGACTTGACGGCATAGATGGTGATACTGAACTCTGTGCTGCAGGGACTGCATACCTTGTTGCCAATGCCCTTGGAGATAACAGGGATCTTGCAGGACTTACACTTCTTGGAGTCATCGGGGACAGGCAGACCCTGGCCGGAAAAAACCAGGAGATCTATCTTGAAGCCCTTGGTAACGGAGTCATCAGCAAAAAAAGGGGAGTCACTCTTCCAGGCCGGACACCGGAAGAACAGGTTGAGCTGTCAGCTGAACCATTTCTCCATGGAATTTCCGGATCAAAAGAGAAGTCCCAAAACATCATCAGTGCCTCGGTTTCGGGTGAAAACCTGCAATGGGACATATTCTGCTCATTAATTGTTCTTCATGCTGCAGAGAAGTGTAAAGTGGAGACAATGGACTCATTCTGGGGAGACCAGTGGATTCTTATAAGGGAAGTTATCGAACATGCCCACAACATGGCATTTGTCGTGGACTCCTGCGGAAAGGCCGGAGAAGGCAGCACAGCTGTATCTCTCTGCCTTCGGTCATCAAAGTTAATCGATAAAGCTTATGAGACAGCAAGGGCTCACCGCCTGGCACTCATACAGGAGATGAACAGGTTCCTTGAGCAGACACCTGGTGTTAAGACCAGCCATATCATGTGCAGTAATCAGCATCTCGTAAGTGACCTGGCCGATATCGTGTTTGGAAATATCCAGGGGATCTCCCCGGTCATTGTGGCAACAGAAAAAGATGATGGCACATGCTCCTGTTCCATCAGGACAGATGGAAAAAGTGGAAAATATGCAGGAGAAGTTGTTCACCAGCTTGCACTTGAGTATGGAGGACATGGAGGAGGTCACCAGAACCGTGCAGGGGCGACGATCGCCTGTGAACATCTTGAAAAGTTTACCAGGCAGGTTGCTGAGGTCCTTGGCTCATGATCATCCGTGGCAGTATCAGGACAAACCATAGCCATGCAAAATGCATCGCTGATTCTGTATCAACAGATAACCTGTCAGAGATGAGAACCCTGGCTGAAGGGGACTTTGTCATTACCAGCATTGCAGGCACCAGAGTCAGGTCAGTAATTGCTTCAATGGACGACTATCTCATGAATCTCGCCGTAGCAGATGATGTTTGCAAAAAATCCATGCAGACAGGAAGATCGGGAGTTAAGAATAAAGCCGGAAACAAGCCGGTTTGAAAATTATGACATTAATACAGGAAGTCAGAACATATGCATCACAATTAAAAAAGGTGTGAATAATGGCAGCGAAAAAACCAACAGGAAGAAGAGTCGATGGATGGAAAGCGAAATCCTGGTACAAGATATACAGCCCTGACAATGTTGGAAAAGTATACCTTGGAGACACGGTGGCAGATGACCCTGAGAAGATCATCGGCCGGACCATTCAGGTTCCGCTTTCAGAGCTTGTGAATGACTATTCCAAGCAGAATGTAAAGATGAAGTTTGAGGTCACCAATGTAGCAGGTGATGCGGCATATACATCATTTACCGGTCATGAACTGGCGCGTGACTTTATCAGATCAATGGTAAAGCGGCGGACCTCAAGGATTGACTGTGTTGTAAACTTTACCAGCAAGGATGGCTGGAAAGTACGTGCAATTGTCACCTGCTTTACTCTTACCCGTGCAGACCAGAGCCAGCAGCACGAAATAAGAAGAATTCTCACCAATGAAGTCCTGAATTATGGTAAAGAGAATGAACTTGGGGTTTTTGTTAATAATATCATCAATGGCGATCTTGCAAAAGAACTCTTTAAACAGGTAAAAGAGCTCCACCCGATCCGCCGTGTTGAAGTTATCAAAACCAAGGTTGAACCGTCAAAAAGTTCAGCCTGAACCTTTTTTTAAGCCATGGGCTTCTTACCTTTCAGATAAACCAGTACCCCCTTAATTTCCATCTATGATCACGGTGATCATTGTGATGTAGTGGGAGAACAAATGGTACAGGCAATCCTGAAAACAGGCCATATTACCAGGATCCAGGTGTACTTCAATGCTTGATATACGATTCGTCCGGGCAAAGCCGGATGTCATCAGGGAAGATCTGAAGAAGAGAAATGACGTGGAGAAGATTGCATGGGTAGATGATCTGCTCCTGCAGGACATCCGCCACCGTGAGTTAATCGGCCAGACAAATGAGCTAAGGCGGAGAAGAAACTCTATCTCGCATGATATAAATCGTGCGAAAAAGGCAGGTGAAGATGCATCAGGACTCATCACCGAAGCTGCAAACCTTCCGGGAAAAATAAAAGAGAATGAAACGGAGATGGAAGAGATATCTGCGAAGATAAGGAATTATCTCATGCGTATCCCTAATATTCTCCATGAAAGTGTTCCTGTTGGGGCAGATGATACTGAAAATGTCGAGATCAGGAGGGTTGGAACTCCCCGGACTTTTAATTTTGAACTGAAGAATCATGGTCAGCTTGCCGCAGATAACAACTGGGCCGATTTTGAGCGGGCGACGAAAACTTCAGGTGCAGGTTTTTACTTTCTCAAAGGAAGTCTGGTCCTCCTTGACCTGGCCCTTCAGCGTTTCTCTCTTGACACTTTAATGAAAAAAGGGTATACTCCTGTTATCCCTCCATACATGATCAACCGGAAGTCCTACGAGGAGGTCACCGATCTTGATGATTTTGAGAAGGTCATGTACAAAATTGAAGACAATGATGCATATCTTATTGCCACCAGTGAACATCCCATGGCCGCAATGTACCAGGATGAGATCTTCGAGGAGAAGGAACTGCCACTCAGGCTTGCCGGATTATCGCCCTGTTTTAGGCGGGAGATAGGATCTCATGGCCTGGATACAAAAGGACTCTTCCGCGTGCACCAGTTCCATAAAGTAGAGCAGTTTGTGTATTGTCACCCGGACATCTCATGGGAGATACATGAGGAGCTTTGCAAAAATGCCGAGGAGATATTTCAGAAACTTGAGATCCCTTACAGGGTTGTCAATATCTGTACAGGAGATATAGGGACTGTTGCAGCAAAAAAATATGATATCGAGGCCTGGATGCCACGTGAAAAAGAGTACCGTGAAGTGGTTTCATGTTCAAACTGCACCACCTACCAGGCGGTCAGGTTAAATATCAGGGTCAGGGATAAAGAGGATTTTGAGTCCAAACAGTTCGTGCACACCTTAAACTCCACAGCGGTTGCAACATCCAGGACCATGCGGGCAATACTTGAAAACTTCCAGCAGGAAGACGGGTCTGTGGAGATTCCAAAGGTATTGCGGCCGTACATGAATGACATGGAGTTCCTGTAAGACAGGAATCCGTGAACAATTCAGGATTCTTGAGGGGTCAATTCAAAACCGATAACTCTTTTTTTTCAAAGCCCTAAGAATTTCTGGCGTAAAATATGAAAATTTCACAGATACTGGAACTTGAAGATATCTCTCTTGCAGAGCCGGTGTTTTCTGATCTCATATACCAGGAGATGGACGAACTGATCACCGGGTCTCCTGGAATGGCTGGGAAAATCCTGGTGGATGAAGATGATAACCCGGCAGTTTTTGCCAAAAAAGATGAGAGCGGCGTCTGGACCGGATGTGTAACATTGTTCCGGGAACCTACCCTTGCACTGATTGACTTTTTTGAGCAGTTTGACCTGGAGATTTACCAGGAAGATAATGAAACCATCAGTGATGCAGTAAAGGAACATTACAGCCACCGGTTATCTGACCTCACCCTTCCGGGAGCTGATGATCTAAACCCGGTCCGCGTTAAGGGCATTGACAACCTGCTTTTAAAGACGGTTGGGACAGAAAAGGGTACAACCTGTCTTGACTGCTGTTGTGGGACAGGAGTCGGTTTTATGGTCATGGAAAGCCTGGGAATGAGACCCCTGGCATATGATAATGACGAGTCATTAATCTCAAGAGGATTTCTCTCCGGAAGGCTGAAACCCTCCCGGACCATGTGGATTGATGGCAGGATGATCAACCGGTTCATTAAAAATAAAGCTTCACTGGCATGTGGTTTCATGGTGGGTGAGATACACTCATTTAATGCTCCCATCTGGCAGGAGATCATCTCTGCGGCATGCATGGCGTCAGAAAAGGTGCTTTTTACCACCGGAACAGAACCGGAGATTAAGCAGGTAAGAACTTGGGTTAATGACACCGGGAAAAAAGCAGACATTTTTGAGTCTGATGCTGATCCGATATATGATCGCTGGGTTTGTTATACAGAATAAAAGCCTGCAGATCTTCTCCCTGGGATAAACGTGAGAAGCTTACTTTTTCTTTCTGCCCCGGCGTTTCTTTTTCTTCTCTTTTTCACCCCTCTTACTATCAGTTCGGATCTTTTCCCTGGCTGCCTCTTCGTCAGACGCACATTCAAGATCTGCGAGTATGTCAAGGGGGTCCTTCATCTCATTGACCAGCCTGATTATCCTGGATAAACGCTCAACACCGATGAAATGCTCTGCCATCACCCTGGCCAGGGGAGTCAGGTGAATTACCCCCTTTTCCCTTGAGATGAGATTCTTATCCAGAAGCAGATCCTCAACCGGTTCAGACTCACCGACAAGAAACCCCTCTGTCTTATAGATCGAATCTTCATTTCCTTTGCATATCACGGCATTTGCGACGTATAACTCCGAGCTCTGCTCAAGATTGTACTGTGGGGCCACTTCTCCCATATCCCCTTTTAACAGGCCCATAGCCACTTCATCTTCTGTTAGCCGTGAACCCCTGACATAACTTCCACCAGGTTCAGCAAGAATTACAACCTTTCCAAGATCGTGAAAATCAGGTCTGCCTGCCCTCCCTGACATCTGGTAAAACTCCTGCACCGTGAGCCATTCGATACCCATTGCAAGAGAATCAAAAATTACCTGGGATGCGGGAAAGTCCACCCCTGCTGCCAGTGCAGCGGTTGTAACAACGGCACGAAGCTTGCCTTTCTCAAACTTCTCCTCGACCTGCCGGCGTTCGGTCTGCGTAAGCCCTGCATGATAGGGCGCCACACCGTCCCCGATCTTTTCTGCAATGATATGACACCTGGCTCGGGAGTTTGTAAAGATTATCGTCTGTCCATGATACCCTTTTGTTGAGACCTGGTTGTACTCTTCTGCCACCAGGGTCCGTTCTGTAGGTATCTTTTGTTCACGCTCAGTGAAGATCAGGTACCGTTCAAGTGATACCGGCCGATCGTCATACCTGACAAGACGGCAGTCAAGCTTGCCGGCAAGTAATTTCGGGTGCCCGATGGTTGCACTCAGGTATAAAAACTGTGCCAGCGGAGATGAGAACTTCAGCCGTGCGATAAGACCATCGACCCGATGCCCCCGGTCACGATCTTCAAGCATCTGGACCTCATCGATGATGACCGTCCCGATATTTGAGAGGGACTCTCCCAGCCTCATCAGGTGATCTATCCCTTCATAAGTGGCAACCAGGATACCTGCATTTCTGCTGCGGTTGGCTGGCCTGCGATTATCCCTGACCTGAATCCTGCTGGCACCAGTTATGATCGAGACCTCGGCCAGGTGCCCGTACTTTTGTGAAAACCGTTCATATTTCTGGTATGCAAGGGCCACAAGCGGGACAAGAAAAAGAACTCTGCCTCTCTTTTCAAGGAAGTTCTTCAGCCCGGCCATCTCCCCAATAAAGGTCTTACCGCTTGCTGTTGCAGAGACAACAAGAAGATCCTTGCCATAAAGAAGGCCTGATTCCACCGCAAGCTGCTGAACCGGCATCAGGGACACAACACCGCATGCCTCAACAAATTCGTATGGGAATGGCAGTTCCTCAATTCTTGCGGTCTGCAATACAGGGTGTGCCTCAAGACGATCATAGAGAGTGTGTCCAGCTGTCAACCGGTCTGGTTCAATTGTTGCCAGAACCCTGTCAACGCTCCGGTACTTTTCAAGGAGCTCGTCCAGATGAGAAAGAGCGGATCTTCCAAGCCGTCCCATGTGCACCAGCTCCCTGCGAAGCTCTTTGCGGGCGCAATCCATGCAGATATTCTCACCACCGCCAAATTCTACCGTATTTTTTTTATCAAGCTCTGTGACCCTGTCATCCATGAGGCAGAACCTGCATAGTGAAACAAACGAGAATGGTATCTGAAGATCATGTAAAAACGATTCAAATGGTTTATTCCCGGCGGTCAGGTAGACATGTGAGCGGCGCAGGTGGGTTATCAGGTCTTTGCTTGGGGTATTGCGGTATCCTCCGCTCTTTGCATGGCGAATCCTGTACTTTACCGGCCTGATTCCTTTCGGAGTATCGACCAGCTCAAGCATCCCTGT
>JAAYPD010000085.1 GCA_012520015.1 Methanomicrobiales archaeon | reverse complement strand
GGTCTGAATAATCGATGCGCTCCTGTATTTACAGGAACATTTATTTTACAGTTCACTATGCAATGCACAAAAAAGGAAGGATATTGAATGTTCGGGCAAATACAGGCAAAAAACTGCAGGGAAGATAGTCAGCCTGTCATTCCACGATAAGATCTTCATTAAACCGGTCTTCGGTTGCAAGCAGGAACTCAGAAGACATGTGCAGACTTCCTTTGGGACATACATCATTGCACTGGCCACAGAAGATACACTGTGTGACCCATATCCTGACTCGCTTTGTTTCAGGGATGAACTCAATGGCATTTGCCGGACAAACCCTGATACATATCTTACACCCGATACAGGAATCCCTGTCATAGACGATCTTTCCCCTGTACCTGGCAGGCGTTGGAATTGGTGGATTTATCGTCGCATTTCCTGCCTTTACTGCCTCTAAAAATTCGGTTATTGAGGGGGGCAGGTTTTTTGCCGGAAAGAAGTTTGTCGCCGGTTTTTTAAACAACTGGCGAAGGACCATCGGGACTGACGGAAGCCTGATCATTACAGGCACCCCCCGGCGATAATTATCCCGTCAAAGATGATAAGTAGCATCCCTATAAGACCGATGGTGGTAAGCCAGCCCCAGTAGAGGGAGACCAGGGTATTGATCCTAAACCTTGCCATTACAACCCTCACCAGGGTTACAGAGAAGAACATTACGACTATGACCTTGAGAAGGAAGAATGCAAGGTCAATTCCTGCCGCACTGATGCCCGTCATTCCGATTAAAGGTGAAAGGTTCCATGGGAGGAACAGGAGCACTGAAAGACCGGCCATTGCAACAAGCTTGGCTGCCATGGAGATAGAGAAGAGGGCAAGGTTTCTACCTGAGTACTCAACAAGCAGACCACCACAGAGTTCGGTCTCGGCTTCAGGGGTATCACAGGGGATGCGGGAGAGCTCTGCAGGAGTCACCCAGACCATGACTATGAGGAGCAGTATACAGCCAATTATCCCGACCGGGCCTGCAACTGTCCAGATGGGGTTTGCAGCAAGGGTATTTACCGAAAATGGCATGGCAATTCCGGCAACTGCAAGTCTCCATGCTATGGCGATGATCGCGATGGCAAGCGGAAACTCGTAGGCTATCATGGTCACCATCTCACGCTGTGCCCCTACACTTGCATAAGGAGAACCTGATGCAAAACCTCCGGCGACCATGGCAAGTGCAGGTACAGTCAGCAGGTACATGATAAGGATAAGATCTCCATATTCACCGACCATTGGTATGGGAGTTCCTACAGGAAGGATGCTGCCAAGCGGAAGGTAAAAGAGCACCGTCACCGCTGAAGCAAAGGCCACCACCGGGGCTGCATTAAATACCGCTGATACTGCATTTTCAGGCACCACAGAATCCTTGCACAGGAGTTTTTTGATATCAGTAAATGGCTGGACAAGGGGCGGTCCCTGTCTCATCTGCATCCTGGCGGCGCAGATCCGGTCCACTCCCATGAGGAAAAGTCCTGCGACAATTCCAAATATGGTTACAAGAACCACACCTGCAAGGGTGACGGGAAGGGAGCTCATGACTGCATCCTCCTGGTTTTCTCAACCGACAGGCGGTGCAGGTGCTCTTTTGTGAGGATACCGGCATCACCCTCCTGGTTTACCACGGCAACCCTGTCGGTGCAGGACATGCATGGATCGATCGATGCAACGATGATTGGGATATCGGCAATCTGTTCTCCCTGTAAAATCTCAACCCATGCCATCTGGTTCGAGTACGTGGAGGCCTTGACCTTCCACATCTCAGGAGCTTCCTGTTTCCCGTTCATCCTGACATAATGCATATCCTCGCCACGTGGAGCTTCGACCCTTGCAAAGGTCTCTCCTTTTGCTTTTTTAAGGTTCATCAGCAGCTTGGCATATTTATCTTCAGCAAGAACAGGCCCTTCCGGCATCTGTTTCATACACTGCCTGATGATCTCAACCGACTGTTTTACTTCAAATAAGCGGACTACTATCCGGTCATATACATCGCCCACAGTCTCATTGCTGTAGACCTCAGGCAGAATGATATCAATATCAAGATCACCGTAAGCGGCATAGGGAGAGTCAACCCTGACATCCATGGCAAGCCCTGATGCACGCGATGTAGGTCCGACGGTTGCAAGTTCAAGAGCCCGGCGTTTTGTCAAAATCCCGGTATTTTTACACCTCATGGCGATGGTTTTATCATTGAGGAAGAGGTCGACCATCTTCTCAAAGAGCCCTTCATAGTATTGAAGAGCCTGCTCAAGACGGGGAAACATATCAGGGGTGATGTCCCGGCGGGTTCCCCCTACCATCATTATGCCATAGTTTACCCTGTTACCGGTTATGTACTCGATTACATCGACCGATTCCTCCCTTATCTGCCAGGCAAGGTAAAATAAAGTGTCAAACCCAAGTTCATGGGCTGCCACCCCTGCCCAGAGAATATGGGACTGGATCCGTTCAAACTCCGCGATAATGGTCCTGACATAATATGCCCGGTCAGGCACTTCAACATCTGCAATCGTCTCTATGGCCTGTGCAAAAACGAGTGCATGGGCCACTCCGCATATACCACATATCCTGTCACAAAGGTGGAGGATCTGAACCGGGTTTCTGCGCATTCCCATCCATTCAATACCACGATGAGATCTTCCAGGAGCAAAATCCACCTCCTCGATTACTTCTCCATTCATTTTGAACGTGAAGTTGACAGGCTCTTTTAAAGCCGGGTGGATTGGGCCAAGTGGAAGTTCGTATGAAGCATTCTTCCCGCTCATTCTGTGACGCCTCCTTCAGCCTGATCGGCAGATTCAGGTTCTTTCTTCACTACCGGTTCAGGTTCCTTTACAGGGGGTACAGGCCTGTCAGTTGGGCGGTCTGTCTTCCAGAGTTCTTTTACCATCGACGGAGGGATTCCTTTTTCGTCTTTTCTCCAGGGGTATACATCCTGG
>JAAYPD010000084.1 GCA_012520015.1 Methanomicrobiales archaeon | reverse complement strand
TTTCCATGATCATGATAAACCCTGTCCATTCATAAGCAGGTTCCCGGCTGCTCATCTTTGCTTCACTGACCATTGCCATATAATAGATTGTGGTCTCTTTTCTCAAAAATTCCAACAAATTTAAATAATTACAGTGGTATCTATATCGGTATCCCTTATGTGTGTGATTCCTCATGTCTGAAGAGGTTGCTAAGAAAGAACAACTGTTGCAGTTGTTCGCAAATATGACAGGTAACACAAAGATTGTGGAGCCGATGAAGAAGATCCACGGTACCCTTCGTGATAGCGATGCGGTTGAACGGGAGATTGCCCTCATCATGCGTGAACTCCTGGACCAGGGCTTCTTCAAAACAAAGCTGAAACCCATTCAGCTGGCAAAGCTGGTTTGCGCTTATTATTCAGGGAAAAATGACACTGAAATCGCAAGAGAACTTGGAGATGAAAAACTGTCAAAGACTGTTGCCCGCGCCAGGGTCAGAATGAAACTCTTCAGGGAACTGGACTTTAAGATGCCATTTGACAGGAACCAGATGTAGAACCTGCTGGTGTCTGGCAAGACTATGAAAGAGATCAGCGAAGAGCTTGGGATCAGCCCGTCAACACTTCGTGAGTACAGGCACGTTCTTGAAGCAATGGTTGACAGGGAGATGGATCTGTACCTGGAACGCATCCGCGATGTCATGGAAGACCGTGACCTGACGGAGAGTATGACCTCCTCTGCGACAAAAGATGCCTTTGGAGAGTCCATTGATATCACCGAAGCAGAGCTGATAGATATAACCTGATCTTTTATGAAGATAATTTATCCAGGACATGCCTGTGTTGCATTGAAAGGATCAAGGTGTGTCCTTATAGACCCTTTTGTTCCCGGAGGGGAAATAAAGGTCAGACCTGATCTTGTTGCTGTTACGCATGCCCATGCTGACCACATGGGTATCGCTCCATCATATTCTGTCCCGATCATTACCAATAATGAGATTGCCCATTACCTGCAGGGGAAAGGATGCACCACTGAAGCCATGAATATTGGCGGGACTATCATTGTTGATGGTATCACGTTTACTATGACCCAGGCATTGCACTCTTCATGGATAGAAGAAGAAGGAATCGGAATGTACGGTGGGAGTGCAGCCGGTTTTGTGATCAGCATGGACGGGATAACTGTTTACCACGCAGGCGATACCGGTCTGTTTTCAGATATGCGGCTTATAGGTGAGTTGTACCATCCTGACGTGGCTCTTATCCCTATTGGTGGGAGGTTTACTATGGGCCCGCGGGAAGGTATGATGGCGGCAGAGTTCATCGGGGCGCCGGTTGTTATCCCAATCCATTACAATACTTTTGATAAGATAAAACAGGATGTTTCGGAGTTTGCACGGGCTATAAATGAAACAACTGATATGAAGGCGGTTATTCTTGAGCCTGGAGAGGAGTATGAGATATCGGGCTGATCGATAACCCGCTTCAGATCATTAGTAAAAAAATAGCCGTCAATGGAACTGAATTCAAATATTGGGGCGTTTTTATCGGCGGGAAAATACACTTTTTCCCGCCATGTCAGGGAAAGGATGTTTGAACGAAATATTGATACTGATCAGGTATTCAATTGCATTCTCCATGGCACAATAATTGAAGAATATACTGATGATCTCCCCTGTCCATCAGTTTTGTCATGTTATAATGATTCGGGTTGTAATCTCTGTGTTGTATATGCAATATGCCCACACTATCTTGTAGTTGTAACGGCATATTATTCATAATTCTGATATCGCCTGCCAGGAAGGTTTAAAATGATTCCGGAAACTTGTTTATTCTGTAAAGGAAAGGTTAATGAAGGGTATACTGATTTTCTGGGCCGGGCTGGAGATGAAGTAATCATCATTAAACATATCCCTGCTGTTATCTGTGAACGGTGCGGAGAGGCGTATTATTCCCCTGAAACATCAAAAAAAATCGATGAGATTATGAGGCAGGCTCATCAGAAGAAATTGTGTCTTCGCCCGGTTCCTGCAGGGATAATTGAGTATGGGTAATCAGATAATAAACCCGTTCTTCGTAATCCTAAACCTGTTCATCGGATATTGTTCAGCATGTGAGGTGTAGAGTATTCAGGATCCCAGTAATCATCCATCCCGACAAGATCTTGGATGAGTTTTGCTTTTTGCGAGGTTGTACTTTTACTTGTCCCAAAGTACTGGCAGATATCATCTGCTGACTGGTATGGTTCAAAAGATTTATCAAACAGGAAATTCATCTGTCCGACTGCGTAAATAATTCCGGCAGCCCAGATCTCTTTCTTTCCCCTTGTAACTTTATTATCACGTTTTCGTGCAAGTTTTCCTGCAACATGCTGACATATCTCAGCGTATCCATCGTCAAGCCGCTCTTCACAGAACTGGTTTGTCATATTTGCAATGATTGAAAACCATTCCCGGTTGGCTTTTGGTATTGAAGAGATATCAATCGGTTTTCTATGGGTTACAATCATCAGTTTTTGAGGTTCAGGGGGATTTTCAAATAGCTGCCCTTCTGCCTTATTGCATTGTAACCGATCTTTTGAAGGGCTTTTATGAGTTTTTTCCCACTAACAACAGGCAGCCCTTGCATGTGGTTTTACCTCGTATTCCTGCAAGGTCAGAATGGTAATTGATTCACCTCTATCCAGTTCATCCTCATAATGCAGTTCAACAGCTTCCTGAATATTTTTCATCAGGTCATCAAGGCTTTTTCCCTGGGTGAAAATATCAACCCCTATGCCTCTGGCACACCAGTAATTTCCGTCAAAATATGATTCAAATTTTATGTACATCGCAATTTCTCTCCTAATCCTCCTGTG
>JAAYPD010000083.1 GCA_012520015.1 Methanomicrobiales archaeon | reverse complement strand
GAATGCTGCTATGGGGATTCGAACCCCAGTCGCAGGAGTGAGAGTCCTGCATGATTGACCCCTACACTATATCAGCTGTGCCTCTAAATGTTATCACTTGTAATATTTAAACAAACCGATTTTTCATAATTTGATCCCACACATATAAGAATACAAGAGAGGAACGTATTAGGATACATGGATGGTATTGAGGATCAAATCAAAGAGATAGAGGACGAGATCCAGAATACCGTTTATAACAAGGCAACCTCAAAGCATATCGGGCGGCTTAAGGCAAAACTTGCCAGGATGAAAGAAGACGCTGTAAACCGGGCGATGAAATCCGGAGGTGGCGGAGAAGGTTATTCCGTCAAAAAATCCGGCGACGCCACGGTGGTTCTTGTCGGCTTTCCTTCAACTGGTAAATCAACGCTTCTGAACGTTTTAACCGGAACAGAAAGTGAGACAGGTGCATATGCCTTTACAACCCTGACGGTCGTTCCCGGGGCTCTTGAACACAAAGGAGCAAAAATTCAGCTTCTGGACATACCCGGACTTATTGCCGGTGCTGCAATGGGTAAAGGCAGGGGAAAAGAAGTCATCGCCGTTGTAAGAAATGCTGATATGATCGTCCTATTAGTGGATGTATTCAACGAAAAACATGTGGACGTCCTCTTTCGAGAACTTTATGATGCAGGTATAAGAGTCAATGTTCCAAAACCTGATATCACAATTAAAAAGACCTCCCGCGGAGGTGTAAGGTTAAACGCAGTTGGCACGCTGGACCTCGATATTGAAGAAGTCAGGTCCATACTGACTGAGAACCGTATAGCAAGTGCTGACATACTCATCAGAGGCAATGCAACCCAGGATGACCTTATCGATGCAATCATGGGTAGCAGAGTGTACATCCCTGCAATCATCGCCGTCAACAAGGTAGATCTCATAGATGTAAATGAACGGAAAAAGATTGAAGAAGACCTGACCGAGAGGTTTGGCGATAAACCGATCATGATCTCAGCTGCAACCGGGTACAATATGGAAGAATTAAAGGATGCCGTGTACGATGCACTTGGGTTTATCAGGATATACTTAAAACCGCAGGCAGGTCCGGCCGATCTTGATGAACCGTTGATCATGAGAACAGGATCAAAAATTGAGGATGTCTGCAGGAAACTTCACCGGGACTTCGTCGATAAATTCCGGTATGCAAGGGTATGGGGATCATCAGTAAAACACGATGCACAACGTGTTGGTATTGCCCATTCCCTGTTGGATGAAGATATTCTGCAGATCATCATAGAACGATAATTAAATTATTCATCTATATCATCTTCGGGTCACTGTTTAAGTAATTGAATTTTGTCTTTGTGAGGCTTATAAAACCATACCCTGGAGATGAATATTTTGTCTTATCATCAACACTTTTATCATAAATTCTATAATCAATAGGGTAAAAAACGATTCCGTCCGTACAAATCAAGGGTATGAGCTCAAATCCCTTAACGACATTATGATATTTGCCTCTCCATTGACAATAGACACATTCAATTTTTATATATAATTTAAACCAGCCGGTACAGGTTTCTTGGTATCAGTATCTTAAACCTTGCACCTTTTCCTTCAATGCCTGTTTCTGTGATAGAAAGCCCGGTTATGGATAAGATCTCGCGGGAGAGGAAGAGACCAAAACCCGTATTTTTTCCATACCCATGGTGGAATATCTTCTTCTTCTCCTTTTCAGGGATCCCTGTTCCGTTGTCTTCGTATATTAACAGAAGATCTGAAGGCCTTTCCTCGGTAAAGAACCTGATACTTGTGACATTTTCCCCATGCATCAGAGAATTGGAGATAAGATTTGAGAAGACCTTCTCCAGGAGTGGATCTGCGTAAACCTCGATAGTATCAAGATTCTCCTCCCACGTGACAAAACCCACCCTGCCAAATTCTTTGGCGCTGGCGATTGTGGCCCCGATATTCTGCCATAAAGGTTCTTTAACCCCGACATCCTGGTATTCCTTGGTAAATACGATATGGGTTCTTATTGACTGGGTGGCCTCTACCTGTTTATCAATATAGGGCTCAAGTTCCTGGTCTCTGTTCTTCTTTTTCAGAAGATCAAGGTATGCAAGAAGGATGGTAATCTGGTTTAGCACATCATGGCGGGTGATAGAGGAGAGAAGGTTAAGCTTTCTGTTACTTTGTACAAGAGCATCCTGGGCAATCTTCTGTTTTGTGATATCAAGGCACAGGAGCAGGATTGCCGGCTGGTTATTCCAGATAACCTCTGCCATGCCAACTTCAAGCCACCTTAGTTCACCGGTATTTGTAAAAGCACGAAGGGACACCCCGGCATGAATCTCTTCTCCTTCGCCTGCTCGCAGTATTAAGGCTGACAACTCCTCCTGGTCATCCGGATGGATAATATCTGTTATTAATGACTGTAACAGGCTGCCAGAGGCATATCCAAATATCTCCGACGACTTGGGATTTGCAAAGATTATCCGGTTGTCGCGAAGGACAAAAACACCTTCTCCAGCATTATTTGCAAGAAGCCGGTATTGCTCTTCACGCTGCTTTAAAGCTTCTTCAGAGGCTTTCCTGTCAGTGATATCCCTTGCAATCGTCATCACAAGGGCCTGGTTCCTTATTTTGATAGGGTAAGTCATAACCTCGGCATAAAGAACCCTTCCATCCTTCCTGCTTATATGGACCTCGTCCGGCCCGGTGGGTTTCCCAAGGGCATTTTTTGCAAAGAGAACAGCAGTTTTGGTGATATGCATCGAACCGATAAGGCCCATCGTGAAAATGTTCCTGCCCTTTAGATCCTCGGGGGCATAACCAGTAAGATCTGTTGCTGCCCTGTTGGACTCGATAAAGGTTCCCTTGATATCAGTCAGAAGGTAAGCTTCAGGAGCTAAGTCAAACAGGATCTTAAGTCTCTCCTCGTTGTTTTTTACCTCCCTTTCTGCTGCCTTCCAGTCAGAGATGTCAGTAAGCACAACCGTAACCGCCCTGATCTCCTCTGATTCGTCATCCTTTACCGGGTTAAACCGACGGATATAATCTTTTGATAACCACTGGAACTCGTCCTGGAATTTACGTCTGGTCGTAATTACTCGTGAGAGTGCCTGATCAAACCGTTGTTCCTCACCAGGCGGAAGCATGACACGCATACGGGTCTCCAGGTACTTGTCAGCGATATCACCAAGCTTATCCCGGTGATAGGAGTTCATGAAAAGATAGCAGCCTTCAGGGTCAACCATGTAGATGGAGTCACCGGTTGATTCAACAACACTCCGGTAATTGGCTTGAGCAACCTGGAG
>JAAYPD010000082.1 GCA_012520015.1 Methanomicrobiales archaeon | reverse complement strand
GGGCTTTCTGAAGATGAGCTTGTTGCCACCATCGAGAATTATGATGCGCTTCTTGTCAGGTCAGGGACCCAGGTGACCGAACGTGTCATCGAGGCAGGTAAGAAACTCAGGTTTATCGGGCGTGCTGGTGCAGGTGTTGACAATATCGATATGAACGCTGCAACCCGGCGTGGAGTGATTGTTGCCAATGCACCGGAAGGCAATACCCTGGCAGCAACCGAGCATACCATGGCCATGATGCAGGCACTTTGCAGGAATATTCCCCAGGCCAATGCATCCATGCAGTCAGGAGAGTGGAAGAGATCAAAGTTCATGGGTGTGGAGCTGAATGAAAAGACCCTTGGTATAGTCGGGCTTGGACGTATAGGACGGGAGGTTGCCAAACGTGCCTCTTCATTTAACATGCATATAATCGGATATGATCCGTTCATCTCACCGGAAAAAGCTGCAGAGATGGGGATTGAGTCAATGGCCCTTGATGAGCTCTTCATAAAAGCCGACATTATCACTGTTCACACCCCCCTGATAAAGGAAACCCGGCACATCATCAATGAAAAGACCCTTGCCACGATGAAAGACGGGGTCAGAATCATCAACTGTGCAAGGGGAGGAATAATTGATGAGGCAGCACTTGCATCCGGGGTAAAGTCAGGAAAAGTGGCAGGTGCAGCCATAGATGTGTTTGAAGAAGAGCCTCCCAAGAGCTCACCACTCATCGGTATCCCAAACATAATTGTGACCCCACACCTTGGTGCAAGCACCGTGGAAGCCCAGAAGAATGTGTCCATCTCAATTGCAAAACAATGTCTTGAGGTTCTCAGTGGCCGGGATGCAAAATATGTAGTCAATGCTCCGATCATCCCATCCGAACAACATGAGACTATTGAACCATATGCGATACTTGGAGAACGGATGGGCCGGCTCATGATACAGATAATCGAAGGGCGCGTCCAGAAACTGGAGATGATTTATGGGGGCGACCTTGCGGCATTAGGTCAGTCAGCCAAGCTTATCACTCACATGGCCATCAAGGGCCTTCTTGATCCTATCCTCCGGTTCCCGGTAAACATGGTAAATGCTGCCTATATCGCCAAGGACAGGGGGATCACTGTCTCTGAGACGACCACCGGCGAATCAGCAGGATACAGGAATCTCCTGACCATGAAGATAACAACCGACAGCTCCGAGCTTGTGATATCTGGTTCTGTCCTGTACAAAGGAGGTGCAAGAATAGTCGCAATTGCCGGGTATACCATGGATATGGTTCCTGAAGGGGCAGTGATAATATCGCGCCACCTTGATCGTCCAGGTGTAATCGGCCGTGCATCCACCATCCTTGGAGAGCACCAGATTAACATTGCAGGTATGCAGGTAGGGCGGTTCCAGCCAGGTGAGGAGGCAATAATGGTCCTGAATGTTGACGCAGATGTTCCTGAAGATGTAATGGAAGCTATTCGTGGTATGCCTGGTATTTACTCGGCAAAGTTTGCCAGGATCTAACTCATTTTTTGTGAGACATCGGAATAAATAAATAGAACTGGATTGAACATTGTAAGGCACAAACGGGGCTCGTGGTCTAGCTGGTTATGACGTCGCCTTGACATGGCGGAGATCCTGAGTTCGAATCTCAGCGGGCCCATCGTTTTTTCTCATAAATTTTGGATGAAAATTCATAGAACAGATCTTTCAATAATGAAAAGAATGACAGGTTTCATGTTCATTCATGCAAATGTACTAACGTGAACCGGATTTATACTATCATTTTAGCAGGCGGAGTAGGCACAAGGCTCTGGCCACTCTCAAGAACCCATTACCCAAAACAGTTTCTTCAGGTAAACAGTCATTCTCTCTTTCAAAAAACTTACCTGAGGGCCGTCGAAAATTGCAACCCTTCAGATGTATTTATCGTAACCAATGAGCTGCATCATTTTCTTGTAAAAAATCAGGTTACTGAACTTGGATATCTTGTTACAGATGAACAGATCCTGCTTGAACCTTCAGGAAAAAACACCCTTCCGGCAATCACATGGGGAGTTACCGAGATCGCAAGGAGAAGTCCTGATGCGGTCATCATGGTCTTTCCAAGTGATCACCTTCTTGGGCCATCTGCAGGTGCTGAGCTTTTGGCCGCCGCTTCATTGTCTGACCAGTTTCTGGTGACTTTTGGGATAATCCCGGATGGTCCGCATACAGGATATGGATATATCGCCCCTGGAAGCCCGCTTAAGACTGGATTTAAAGTGCAGGAATTTAAGGAGAAACCTGATGAAGAGACTGCAGTACGGTATGTCAGTGAAGGGTATTTCTGGAACAGTGGTATGTTTCTTTTTTCTGTTCCTGTATTTATGAACGAACTTCAGAAGTATCAGCCTGATATTTCCCGATTATTTAAAACCGGTGCAGCCTGGGAGGACCTCCCGTCTGTCTCAATAGATTATGGTATAATGGAACATTCAGATAAGGTGGCTGTCGTTCCCCTCACATCCAGCTGGTCTGATCTTGGTAATTACAATGCATGGTACGAGATCTCAGGCAAGGACTCATGTAATAATTCAGGTAACTGTGCTGCCATTGATTCGTATGGCAATTTTGTGACGTCAGAAGACAGGTTTACCGCTCTCATCGGGATCAGGGATACGATTGTAGTTGATACAAGTG
>JAAYPD010000081.1 GCA_012520015.1 Methanomicrobiales archaeon | reverse complement strand
TCCAAAAAAATTCTGGGACGAGCTTGTTTCATATGCAAAAGAAGATAATGCAGGAAAAGCCAGGTTCAAAGAGATAGCATCCTCCGGAGATACTGTCAACCCGACTGAAATTAACATGGTCAGGTTCAATACTGATGGAACCCAGGCATACCAGACCGTAGATGTGCCGGTAGATTATGCCCTGGTTATTGTTCCGGTAAAAATGGATGACTCTGGAAAGATGACCTTTACCGCGGAGATTAACGAGAAGGTAAAGAAGGTCCCATTCCAGAAAGGCAAGTATCACATGAATGTCTATGATGCATCAATGGCGATTGAAAGACCAGGGACCATAATGCCAAACGGATGGGATGTAATTAAAAAGAAGGCATATCCAAGCACTACCCTTTCCAATATCTGGGATCCCAAAAACGAGAAAGAACTGGAGTTTGTTGAATTTACCATCCGGTGAAGTCTCTGGTGATGATCCAGTAATAATCCGGTATCTCTTCACCACCTTTTTTATTGAATACAGGTTCATTGCAGGGTGAAATCTCTTCCCTTTAAACCTTCATTCAGAAGAGATTTTAATGATTCTTCCATCGTTTCAGTATCCGTCTCTTCAGGATCAGGGATGGAGGACCAGAACCGGTCAAAGGAGTATGTATCACCGTATTTTTCTTTAACCAGCCTTTCGTACCGGCAGATGATCAGGGTATTCAAATTCGCCTGGTGGACCTTTTCATAAGGCCCGAATGAACTTGTATCTATGGGATGTCCTTTGCTTACTTTGTCAAGATAATCGATATTTGACCTGATATGATCTCTTGTAATTATTCCCGAATGTGCTGAAACCAGGATATTCGCAGGAGATTTCAGGATTGACTCCAGTGATCTTATGTAAATGTCAACCCGTTCATAGTCGATATATGGAATGGGATCTTCTGCAAGGTCACCTAAATAGAGGATATTGTCCTTCCTGTCAAGGCAGACTGATGAATCGATGGTATGGCCCGGGGCATAGGAAAATTCAACATCATCCTCGTCAAGTATGAGCCCTGAATCAAAGGTGAGGTTTGGAAGCCGGATCTGCACCAGGCCTCTTGTCTTTGTGTTATGGCGGGAAAGATCGAATGTGCCCCTTTCTTTCATTCGAACCCTGGA
Organism: Methanomicrobiales archaeon; assembly: GCA_012520015.1. Classification (GTDB taxonomy): domain Archaea; phylum Halobacteriota; class Methanomicrobia; order Methanomicrobiales; family Methanospirillaceae; genus Methanospirillum. The sequence continues at coordinate 3,455 of JAAYPD010000081.1, read as the reverse complement.
ACTGATATGTCCTGCAATAAGCATGCCAGGAAAAGCACAATTACCCCAGATATGATCCCAGTCTGAATGGGAGTTGAATATGAAGAACTTAGCGGAATGGGGTACTGGATCAAGGAACTGGTGGATCTCTTTTATCGAGTCAGGGCCAAGGTGGGTGTCACATAATACAGTGAAATTTGTTCCGATGATTACCATTACGGAGATATCATCATCAAAAGTGAGTATCCAGGTCCGGTCAGATAACCTCATGGAAGATTTGATGGTCATGATATCTCGTCAATTCCAAAGCATTATGCAATGTGGTATAGTTTAATCCCCACCAGCCAGGGCCGGGTCTTTTCAGGCTGCCCTGATATCCCCTGCGATCCTTTCTATTAGTGCATCATCATTTGTTTCTTTTTTGTCAAGGACAACGGTTTTGGATACAACAAAGCCTTTATTTTTCAGCTGTTCGACAAGAAACCCGATTGCATTACTGCCGCTGTTTTTGTTCCTGCAGGTCATTACCGCAAATACCTTCTTTCCCCTGCATCCGTTAAGGCCCTTGATTGCACCATTGATGACCGGAGAAGGTCTTCCTGCCCAGACCGGGGATCCAATGATGATCACATCATAGTCTGTAACATCGATATCCCCTGGAATGACCGGATCTGCTGACCTTTTAATTGAACGATAACAGCCCTTTATGAGTGCAAAATGACCTGAATATTTCTTTTCCGGAGCTATCTCAATCTTTTCTCCACCAAGAAGCCCTGATAATCTTTCGGCAACCCTTCTGGTGATTCCTGTATGTGAATGAAAAATTACGATCGTCTTCATAATTCCCCTCCATGTTTCCATTTTTCAGTCTATCTCATGGCTTATCTGTTTTTCGGATGAATAATTTCTGAATTGTCAGTGATTTTCTGCCTCTTCTGTACTTACCCGAAACTTTCCGGCAGGTACATCCATCTCAAACCGTGAACCGGTCCCATACCGGCCATTTTCCGTAATTGTGATATCAGATAGGGATAGTATCTCACGTATCAGAAACAATCCAAACCCTGTATTTTTACCAAATCCTTTATCAAAGATGTATGGTTTATCATCGTCCGGAATACCGACTCCATCATCTTCTACGATGATTTGATAACCTGCACCGGTCCTTGTTCCATGAACTTCTATCTTTGTCAGATTCTCACCATGGCGGACTGCATTCTCAACCAGGTTATAGCAGACCTTTTCAAAGAGGGGATCGCACAGAACAGATACTCCTGAAAGACTAACCTGGACCATTATATTCCCAATATCGACCTGATTGGCAGCACGGCTGAAGATCGTTCCGACATCCTGCCACTCTGGGGCTTTTTGTCCTATCTCCTGGTACGTCTTTGAAAATTCAACAAGCTGCTCGATATCTGTCATCGAACGCCTGATCCTGTTAATTAATGATAGTTTTTCCGGGTTGGACTCATCTTCCTCAAGAATTAACAAAAATGATTTTGAGACCAGTATCTTGTTCCTGATATCATGACGGGTAATTCCTGACAGGAGGTTTAATTTCTTATTTGCTACCAGCAATGCATCTTCTGTCTGTTTCCGTATAGTTATGTCTCTTAAAGCTTCAATAGCCCCGAAAATTCTGCCATCATGATCATGAAGAGGTGCGGCAATCATAGAGTAATATCTCATTTTACCGTCAGTATCGACCCAATAACTTGATGAAAGAACTTCCCCTGATCTCTCAACCGGGGGGTCTAAATCATCATTTATTAACTCTGGATTTAAAGCCAGATGAATCAGTAGCGGCCTGTTCATGGAATAATGCGAGAAAATTTTCGTATAATAATCATTGTGGATCATCTCTTCTGAATCATGCCCGGTGATTTTCTCCATCGCACGATTCCAGAATAAGATCATTCCATTGTTGTCTATGACAAAAACAGGGTCAGGAAGAAGCTCGAGGATCATTTCAATGCGGGAATATGCCTCATGTAGGGCTTCTTTCTCCGCAAGGGAAAAGATGGCCCTGCGCTCCATGGTGATATCACGAATATGAACAAGACTTAAATTTTCTCCATCAGAAGTAACCAGCCTGACCCTGATGTCCAGGTATTGTTCATATCCGTTTTTCACTCGTGTAATTATCCTGCTGTCATATTGAACCTGTCCTGCATTTTCCAAAGGTTCAATCATCTGGGAGATGATCGGGCCAATATCATCAAGTAAACCGGAGATCTTCTTTCCTGTCGCAGTTTTTCCGGATAAGGAAAACATCTCCTCTGCGGCACGGTTTATCTCAACGACATATTCATGTTTACATAGTATGACGGCATCTACTGAAGCCTGGAACAGGCTCATATATCGTTCTTCACTGGATTTTAATGATGTAAACATTGTTCGGAGATGATCTGCCATGCTTTTTAAGGAGTGTGAAAGCTCGCCAAGCTCATCTTCCCTGTCAAGCTTAGTCCAAGATTCAAAGTCACCCCTGGCAAGGGCTTTTGCAGATTCATTCATTGCAAGAACCGGCCTTGTAATATGCCTTGCAAGAATAATACAGAGGATAATGGTTGCAATTACCGACAAAAGTAATATAAAGAACGTGTTCTTGTTATGAGCCTGGATTTTTGCTGTAAAATCAGACTCAGGGATAACAACCACGACTAACCAGTCAAGTCCATATGAATCCTTAAAAGGAGATACCTGGACAAGCTGACTCCCGCCATTAATATCAATTGTAAACCGTTCACGTCCGGAAACATTCAGGTCTTTTCCAAGGCCACTATAGATAAACTGAGTTATGTTATGAATGACAGGCTCATCACATTCAAAAGCAGAAATACGCTGTAACTTGTCATCAACCTGTTTATATGGCGTACTGACTGACGATGCAGCAATTAACATGCCTGATCTGTCGATGATGAAAGCTTCTCCATTCTCAGAGATATTCAGGGCATGAAGAAAGTCTCCTATCCCTCCAAGGGTCAGAGAGGTATCCATAACGCCGATGAGGGTTCCCTGGTCTGAGTAAACCGGATTTACAGCATCGATACTGACCACCCCTTCAAGCCACATATATACAGGGGTCCATGCCGGTCCTTCAGCTTCTACTGCTGCCTGGTACCATGACCTGGTGCGGGGATCATATTCAGGAATCATCAAAGTCTCTTCCCCGACCTCGCCATCAGGCAGCAGCCGGTACTCAATGAAAGAATGATTTGTTAATGAGTTTGAAACCCCGTAAAACCGTTCGGTCCCATTTGCAAGGCCTGGGGCTCCAACCCTGGAAATAATGGTATAATTTCCATTCTCCTGGCTGCCAAAACATATGGCCTCTATTGAATCAAATTGTAACGATAACTCCCGGAAATGGAACAGAATACCGGAACTGTCATGAATATCTATATGACCAAGGTTTATACTATCAGAACAGAGCTTGGTTACCAGGTGGGGCGTTTTTAAATAACCGCTTA
>JAAYPD010000080.1 GCA_012520015.1 Methanomicrobiales archaeon | reverse complement strand
TGAGTCGGATGAAGACCGGAAGCTTGAGATAACCAGTTTCCTGATAAAAATCGGTGAGGATGCCATCCCTGAACTTATTGCTGCACTTGGCGACGAAGACATTGCGCCTTATTCAATGGCAGCGCTCAGTGCCATAGGCGAGCCTGCTGTTCCTGCACTTCTTCCATTTCTCAAAAGTTCAGACCCGGTTGCACAGCAGTATGCAATCCATGCCCTAACCAGGATTGGAGCGCCAGCGGCAGCAGCTCTTATGTCTCTGATGCAGGAAGACGAAGGCCTTGTTCCTTTAATAAGCAGGATACTGGCCGGAATGGGAGGTTCTGCACTTCCAGAGCTCATCCAGGAACTTGAGACCCTCCAGTCATCAGGCCAGGAGGGAAGCAGCCGGGGAATTGCATTAATGACCCTTATTACTGAGATTACCCTTTCAAACAGTGATGACCTCAGGCACCTGTTCACGATAAAAAACCCTGTACTGGCAACAATGTTTGAGAGGATCTTCATCAGTAAAGGCGAACAGATCTTAACTCCCCTTCTTGATGCGACGATGGAGGAGAAGGCTGTCCCTGATATGGTCTCTAACATCATTGCATCAATGCATTCTCCGGCCCAATCAGCCGTTACCACCCTTTTAAAATCCGTAGGGCCTGGAGATAAACGAAGGATAGCCCTTTTACAGGTTCTTGGTATATTAAAAGATCCAGCCTCTGCACCAGTCCTGTATGATGCATTAAAAGATCCAGACCATGACATCAGGATGGTTGCAATAAAAGAGCTTGGAAAGTTCGGACGGGAGGCATTAGGCCCCCTGACCAATGCGATGGAAGACCCTGACCCAGAGGTCCGTGCAGCCGCTGTGGAATCACTCGGAGATATCGGTCTTCCTGTTCTCGACCAGTTAATCACTGCATTAAAAGACCAGGACGGGGCAATTCGTGCCGCTGCCCTGAAAGGCATCTCCAAAATTGGCGAGCCAGGCCAGTTTATGCTGGTCCAGACACTTGACGACAAGGATCGTAAAGTCCGAAGCGCTGTTGCAAAACTGCTGGAAGATACTGGCTGGGTTCCAAAGTATACAACCGACAGGCTGAGTTACCTGTTTGCAAAAGAACAGTTTGAAGACCTCATAAAGATAGGCCCTCCAAGCGTGGATATCCTTGCACGCGGGCTTCATGATGAAGACTCCGGGATACGTGCAAAGTCAAGAGAGGCACTTGCCATCATAAGTGATTCCATTCAGACATAACAAAACATTCTATCAGATTGAACTCCACTAAGTTTACGTACCGGAGGAGAACTCATACGTCCATGAATCACATCATCTCCATTCATGATCTGGATAGAAAACAGATAGACCGGCTTTTGTCCAGGGCTGGAGAAGTAAAAGCAGAATTTAAGGGAAAGGAACCACTAAAAGGAAAAATACTGGGCCTCCTCTTTTTTGAACCCAGCACAAGGACCCGCATGTCCTTTGAATCAGCCATGATCAGGCTTGGAGGCTCCTGCATGAACCTTGGTGGAATAGAAGTGAGTTCAATGGCCAAGGGGGAGACATTAGCCGACACCATAAGGGTAGTCAGCGGGTATGCTGATGCAATAGTGCTACGTCATCCCAAGGTTGGAGCTGCAAGGCTTGCAAGTGAATTTTCAGACATTCCAATCCTTAACGGGGGAGATGGTGCCGGGCAGCATCCATCCCAGACCCTGATAGATCTATATACCATCCGCCAGTCAATGCCCCTTGATAATATCGATATCGGGCTTATCGGCGATCTTATGTACGGCAGAACTACCCACTCCCTTGCCTATGCTCTCACCCATTATAATGCCAGGATCCATACCATCGCACCAAAAGGGCTTGGCCTCCCAGACTCCATCCAAGAAAACCTGGAAGAACGTGGATCTGAGGTCATCGAACATGACTCTGTCGAGGATATAATCTCCGACCTTGATGTCCTCTATGTCACAAGACTTCAGCGTGAACGGTTCCCTGACCCTGCCCAGTTCTTTTCCATCTCGTCCGAATACCGGATCACCCCGTCCCTGTTATCAGATGTCAGGGAACACCTTGCAATCCTTCACCCACTGCCACGGGTAGATGAGATAGACCCGGCGGTTGACAGCCTTCCTTATGCCCGTTACTTTGAGCAGGCAAGAAATGGCGTCCCGGTCAGGATGGCCATGCTTACCGAGGTTATTCTATGACAGAAGAAGAACCAAAACGGACACTTGTCATCAGCACCATCGAGAACGGGACAGTAATCGATCATATAAAAGCCGGCGAAGCCCTGACCGTGCTCCGGATTCTTGGCATAACAGGAAGCACACGCGAATGTGTGAGTGTTGCAACCAATGTCACAAGCAGGGCCCATCAGAAGAAAGATGTGGTAAAGATTGAAAACCGCGAGCTGAAGGCGAAGGAAGTCGACAGAATCGCGCTCGTTGCTCCGAATGCAACAATCAACATCATCCGGGACTTCAGGGTGATAGTAAAGAAAGGAGTGATAATCCCGCCCGTGCTCCTTGGAGTATTAAAGTGCCCTAACCCCTGCTGTATCACCAATACCAATGAACCTGTCCTGAGCCGGTTTGAGATGCACAAGGAGAAAGCAGTCTGTTCTTATTGCGATGCAGTGATATCATCCGACATCCAGTCGCATATCATCTGATCCAAAAAACTCTCTCCCGACT
>JAAYPD010000079.1 GCA_012520015.1 Methanomicrobiales archaeon | reverse complement strand
TGCCTGCACCCGACACATCTTTCCTGCCTTACAAAGACGGTTTTCATCCATAATACCTCGCTTTATTTACTTTTTCATAGATTGAGTCAGTAAATACCAAATTGCAGGAGAATTATTGTGAATCTGTAATGAGGATGTATAAAGGTATTGTTTCTTTGAGGAACGGGATTTTCCCCGATAATTACCGATTAATGACTACAAAGTCTTAAAAAATTTATAATGTGTAAGAAAGTGAAAGAACAAAAAATAGAGATCACAGGTTGTTCAGGCCTGCTGCTTTTTTACCTGGAAAGCCACTACAACAGAACATATCCCTGCGAGCAGCGAAAATGCACCTGCAATTAATGGAAGGGCTAATGCAGCTCCCCATGGGAAGATGAGCAGAATAATACCAAACACGATACTGAGAAGCCCCAGGATTCCTGCTCCTGCATCTTTAGCTCTAAATGCCTCATAGAGTTTTGTTCCTCCGATCAACAGACCCCAGAACCCTATAATGAATACGAGCATGGTCAGAACAACAAGCTCTCCATATAGTGGATAAGCCATTATGGCTATTCCGGCAATAATGCTGATTATCGAGAGGAAAATCTTCCATCCCATATTTGTTTTGTCACTGTATAAACTGAAAAGGGTGATAATACCGCCTGCGAACCAGTACGCACCCATGAACAGAACAAGGAAATATGTAGTGATCAGCGGGGTTGTAATCAGCATAATTCCGATAATAACTGCCAATACTCCCCAGACCAGGACAAGCCACCAGGGCATACCCCTGACAGCTTCTTCAATTTCTTCGTCAGTATGTCTCTCTTCATTCATAATATCAGATTACCAAAAGTTGTGATAGGTACTGTAATTGAAAGCCGGATAAAACTATCTCACTATTTCTCCGGCAGGTCTTTGCATTTTTCAGATTAAATGAAAATTTACAGATTAACAAATTTTAACCATTAAAATGGTGATAGTCATATATATTCTTAATATATTCCTGTTTTCTATGTTTACTCCCCTTTACCGGTGGTTTTAAATATCCTATCTCTGGTGTCTGTTTTGCAGGGCAAAATGGGCATAGGGCTGCATCTACGTCATTTGCCTTCGTTCTGACAGGACAGTAATATATCCCGTCAATGAAAGATACTTTATCCCCTCCTGGAAAAGGCATCCCCACAGGATGGCCGGGTATCTCCAGGACAAACATGCAAAAACCAGAAAGGAGGTATTTTAAGAGTCGAAGTCTTTTCTCCTGTTCACTCCCGGTTGAACATTGCTCCCTGACCATGGCCCAGTAGTCCCTGGCCAGTAAAGAGACAGGGTCCTGCATCGTAGCAAAGGAGCCCTGTTGATTCATGAGTCTTATCGCCTGGTATGTCCCGTCAAGAAATGCTGCAATGGTATTTTCAAGTTCTTTTTTATAGTCAGCCGGGAATGAGTCGATTTTACCGGAAAAATTCACTCTCATCTGTTTCAAATCTTTTGGAGAGTATTTTAGAACAATGCCTGCAATTTCCCGGCCCATATCCCCTCGCAAAGGTATTGCACTAAGTTTCATGCAGATATCGGAAACAGAATCATCGCTGCTCTGTTTATCTTTATCAAAATGAAAAAATCCCGCCATTCTGTCAAGACTCCTGGTTAATCATCAGATAGAACTTTCAGCAATAATTGATATGGCAAACCTTCCTGAAATAATGCAGATAGATTGCGTATACTAATGAAGTGTGATTAGTATGTAAGGTTTGGTATTACTTTCATATAAAACGATTATTCCACATCGTTAAGCAGGATTATTTTATAAAAAAGAAAAAAGTTAATGTATCTGTCACTGGAATTTTTCTTTAACAGAGTTTAATTCATCGATAGAACTGATTGTAACATAATCCGGAACAACAAGTCCTATCTTTGCTCCGGACAGGATTGTTCCTGCAATTACAAGGTCATCTCCATATTTTTCCATGTAGGTCGAATGAGTAACTGGAAGCCATGCAGAGATTGTACAGTCCACATCACCTTTTGAGACTGCCTGGTAGAGGGGACCAGCATCGACAGCGACTAATTTCACAGTATAACCAGCTCTTTCGAAAACCAACTTTAAAACGTTGGTACTTGCAATTTCAGAATCCCATAGGACATATCCGATGGTAACTAATGAACCATCACCACTGGCAGAGCCTGTCCATGCTGACAATTGTTCAGGATGTGCATTCAGGTAATCTTCTGCTGCAACTTCAGGCTCTTTCCCTTCTTCGATTGCAAGCATAACAGATGCCATCTCTTCAGGACTCCAGTTAAACCTTGTCAGAATGCCATATGCACCTGGATTATCTTCTTCAAATCCTACTCTTGTAAGGGCGCAGATGTCTTCGTCACCGCCATATACACCTTTTGGATCATCCAGGTATTTAAGATCAAATCTTGCAAATTTCCAGTGTGGGGACCAGCCGGTAACCACTATCCATTTTCCAGAGTTAACCGCTTTTGTAAGCTCTGATGCCATTCCTGCACTGCTGCTTGAGACAAGATTATAATCAAGATCATAGTCCCGAATTGCATCTTCAGTCTTTTGCATGATGCCTGCACCAGGTTCAATCCCGATTATCTTACCTTTCTGGGTAGATTCTGAGTTTTCACCGGTACATCCTGCAAACAGGATAAACCCGGTAAGTAGTACAATCATTAATAATAAAGCATGATTTTGTAATTTCATGATTATTCTCCATTTAATTTTAATTTATTCTCTCCCGGACTGGAATCAGGTTCTGACTTAACCGGTCAAGAATAATTGCAATGATCACGATCGCGAGGCCAGCTTCAAATCCTGCACCGATATCCACTCTCTGGATTCCATACAAAACCTGATATCCAAGTCCACCAGCTCCTATCATGGAGGCGATTACTGTCATTGATAATGCCAGCATTATACACTGGTTTACGCCTGCCATAATGGTTGGAAGAGCCACCGGAAGTTCAACTTTTATAAGTTTCTGGGCAGGTGTAGCGCCAAATGCCTCTGACACTTCAATAAGTTCTTTTGGAAGCTGCCTGATACCAAGATTTGTGAGCCTGATAGTAGGAGGCATCGCAAAGACAACCGTTGCAATAATTCCCGGAACATTACCCAGTCCAAAGAAGATGACGGCCGGGATAAGGTAGACAAATGAAGGCATCGTCTGCATGAAATCAAGAAAAATTCTTGCAATCTGGTTAAACCTGTCAGAATATGATGCGATAATTCCGACAGGTATCCCTATAGCCAGAGAAACAAAGGTAGAAACGATGACAAGACCCAGTGTCTCAATCGAATGGGCCCAAAGACCCATGTCCCAGATTAACAGCAGGCCTAAAATGCAAAGTACCGAAAGATCAAGAGATGAATAGATCTGCTTGTGAACTGGTCTTCGTTTAGGATTAGTTCGTAACTTTAGTACTAATGCAATAGCTGCAATAACTATAATCAACACCGGGGGTGGAATTTCGCTTAAAACCCCGTGGATTGCACCCATAAGAGCGGTAAGAAACCCGGTTACTGCATCTAAAAACCAGCCAAGATTATTACTAATCCAGTGGACAATCTCCTCTACAACCTCTCCAAGGGGGAGTCTTGGAAAAGGCGATGAAGGTGATAAAGCCATTCAGACTGCTCCTGTTCTGCTCAGTGCTGACAAGACAGAACCTCTTACAATGACGCCTTTTAATCTTCTTTCTTCATTGATGACTGCAATAGGAAACCTGCTCTCGGCAATCATCGGGATGATGTCAGATACAGGTGTATCAAGAGACAGGGAGATTACATCCGGATTAATAATATCCTGCAGTAAAAGGCCTTCTTTACCTGCACGAAGGGCATCGTCCACCGTGATAATGCCCTTTAACTCACGGTTTTTTCCCACCACAAATAGTGTGGAAATTCCCGCTTCTTTCATCATCCTGAGTGCAACATGAGGACCTGATGTGACATGGATTGTTGGATCAGGGATTTTCATGACATCCTTTGCCGTTAAAACCCTTGATAGATCGACATCTTCAACAAATCTCTCTACAAATTCGTCTTTGGGCTTTGTTAATATCTCTTCAGGAGTTCCAATCTGAATAATCTCTCCTGCTTTCATCAAACCGATCCTTGTTCCCAGTTTCAGGGCTTCGTCCAGGTCATGAGAGACAAAGATGATAGTTTTTGAAAGACGATCCTGGATGTCTAAAAGTTCGTTCTGCATGTCTCTTCTGATCAGAGGATCCAAAGCAGAAAATGCCTCATCCATGAGCAGAATATCAGGAGAACTTGCCAGGGCCCTGGCAAGCCCTACTCTTTGTTGCATTCCTCCGGAAAGCTGGTCAGGATACGAGGATTCATAGCCTGAAAGGCCGACAAGGTTTAGCGTTTCTTTAGCCTGGCTGATCCGTTCATCATATGGTATCCCCTGAATTTCAAGTCCGAATGCAATGTTATCAAGAACATTGCGGTGTGGAAGGAGGGCAAAGCTCTGAAACACCATTCCCATCCGTTTTCTTCTGATTGATCTCATACGGTCAATAGAGAGTGATGTGATATCTTCTCCATCAATAAATATCGATCCGGTCGTTGGTTCAATCAGACGGTTTAAACATCTTAAAAGAGTAGATTTTCCACAACCTGAAAGCCCCATAAGAACGAAAATTTCTCCTTTTTTAACGGAGAATGAGATGTTTCTTAGTGCTACGACATGCCCGGTTTTTTCCCTGATCTCTTTGGTTGTGCACCCGTTTTGAAGGTGAGTCAGCATCTTCTGGGGCCTGGGGCCAAAAATTTTCGTCAGGTTTTTCAACTCGATTACAGTTTCATTCGGTCCTTCGTTTTGTGATGTCACATGAAAACTCCTTTCGGACTCTCCCCTCCGGATAAAGGTTTAGACTCAGCTATTATAACTGTTTTGAATGCGTATTTTGCAATAATAACCCTTTAAAATTGGATTTATGGACGGAGGGACTTGTAAACCCGGATTTATAGATCCTGTGTCTCTAAATTCACGATTTACTGCCACATTTTGAGAATATCTAATATTAAAAGAGAATTTAACCCTCAGGTGATCATTCATCCCGGGGTG
>JAAYPD010000078.1 GCA_012520015.1 Methanomicrobiales archaeon | reverse complement strand
GTGCAGATGTTTCGTGTCAGATCTTCGGACTTAAAATATTCAAGTTTATATTCATCTTCCATCATGAGAATTGCCTGTAATGCCTTAGATATTCGTTTGTATTCTATATGGGTTAACGCCCTGTTCTTTCAGATCCTGATAATACCATAGATCAATCAGTTCATACCTGCCTGTTGCACGTGCAATATATACTGCAAGCACATGGGCACAGATATTGCCCCTGTGAAGAAAACTCTCACATGAACAATAATTTCCTTCAACCACGTACTCTCCAGATTCCCCAACTACAACAAAAAAGTCCCGGTACCGTTTAACCCGATCATGATCCACGATCTCAAGAGCTTTTTCTCCCCTGTGCTGATAATATCCAGATATATGCTTTCGCATCCGCTCATCAAGAATATTTGTCTCATACAAAATATCGATGGGATTTGTCATGGAACCGAATGCAGCATCGGCATATCTTCGATGTATTCCCATCCATGTTCTTCAGCCAGAACGCGCATTGAAGGGGATTCAAGGGCATAATGGGTTGACTCTAAAAGTGGAAGAGGGGAGGCCCGGTATACTGAATGTCTGAGCTCAGAGGAGAGGAAGGCATCAGCCCCAAGTGACTTAGCCTCCATTATTAACGATGAGTCAAAACCGGAGCCGGCAGCAATGGCAAGTCTTTGTATCCCGGACACCTCACCCCAGATACGCAGGGGAGCCCCAAGTATCTGTGCAATCTCATGAATTTTAAAGGAGCATGAACCCACAAGACCAAGCGACATATTCTCCCTCTCAGTCATGCCCAGGATATCGGCCAGGATGTCATTTACCCCGCCAGGTGCATGATCCCAGTTTGTATGCATCACGTAGACATTCATCTCTGAATGAAGAATCAATGAGAACAGCTTTGCATCCTCCCCTCCGATGGCAGTAAGGGGTGTCCAGATAGGAGTATGATGGGCTATAAGGAGATCGGTCCGGTTTTCAATTGCTTTTCTCACAACATTAAAAGTCACATCAAGACATGTGCTGACTTTTGCTATTCGTTCTTTTCCTTCAATGACCAGTCCAATCTTTCCGGCATCAAAGGGTTCTGCAAGCTCAGGAGGTGCCAGTTCTTCAAGAATATTTATGATCTCATCCCTTGACTGAAAATCTGATGGCCGAGAGGCGGATATCATGTAATGAAATTGCAGAGCAGGAAGAAAATGGTTTTGAAGTCAGGTTTCAGACGATATAATCTTTCTGAGTTCATCTTCGCCCTCATCAATCCTGCCCTGGCAGATATAAATCGATGCACGGACAAGTCTGGCCATATGAATATCATCTGAACCTGGTTCTCCTTCAGAAATTATCCTGGCCACAAGATTTAGTGCTTCATCATCTGCTGCTGCCTGCATGAGAGCATATGCATGGGCAACATGAGGTCCGCACCGCCCGGGTTTAAAGGAACGAACCTTCCTGTCTGGATCAAACCATTCTTTATGGTACCTGCAACGCCAGCCTATGGCGTTAAGTAACTGGCCTGCCTGATCAAATACCATCCATTCAGTCGGGACATTTGCCAGAATTTCCCCAAGCAGCCGGACAGCTTCGTCAATATCTCCGTCTTTTCGCGATACATTCAGCAGGGCCTTTTTAAAGAGCTGATGAGCTGGTGAGGGTTTGGTGCAGCATAGAGGTGGTGCAATTCTCCCTGTTATCATGTACCAGATATCAGGAACATAATTATGGGAAGGCATTTTTACATCTTTTCAACTTTCTCTTCCTTCATCACATACTTGGCAATCATGAAGACAACCAGGGCGATGATAATGAAATTTATACATTCTGCTGCAAATGGACCAATACCAAGGTTTACCGGACCGACTGAAAGGACTGCCTCTTTCCAGTCTCCGGATGGGGTTATCACGGCCACACAGGGCATGATAAGATTATCAACGAGAGATTTAACAAGGGATGTTGACGCAACACCCATGATAAATGCAACAGCAAGGGCAACTACCTTGTACTCTTTTAAAAATTCAAGAAATTCTGATACCAGTGTCATTTTGATCAGAAATAGATCGACAGGTAAACAAAAAGAAACTTTCCATGACAAAACACTTCATGCAGAGGGCTGTTGTTGTGTTGCACAATGAATTGTCCCAAATCCCTCTGCCATGGCCCTTGCCTGGATGCCAATTATCTCCCGCCCGGGAAACAGCGGTTTTAGAATTTCAAGGGCCCTTTGATCATTTGCATCTTCAAAGACAGGAACCAGTACAACCTCGTTCCCAATATAAAAATTGAGATAACTTGCGGGGTACCGGTATGTTTCATCCTGGACGGGCCCTGGCATTGGAACCTCTATCACAGTTAATGGGTTATTATCCTGGTCTGTCTCTTCAGACAGGATCTGGAAATTCTCCTTTAAAGGCAGGTAATTTTCATCATCAGGATCTTCTTCTACTGCACATATTACCGTAGTCGGGTTTACAAACCGTGCAATGTCATCGATGTGCCCGTCGGTGTCATCTCCTGCAATCCCTTCATTTAACCAGATGACCTTCTTTGCACAAAGATATGCATGAAGATAATGTTCAATATCGTCCTGTGTCAGATCAGGATTCCGGTTCGGGTTTAAAAGACATTGTTTTGTTGTGAGTATGGTGCCTCTTCCATTGCTGTCAATAGAACCACCTTCAAGCACTATCCCAGGCCTGAAGATCTTTATTTCCATCTTTTGAAATAGTTCACGGGTTCTTATACCATCAAAGAGAAGTTCATCATATTTGTTTCCCCAGGCATTAAACTCCCAGAAGACAGCGGCAATCTCATGCATGGCACGATTGACTACAAATGTCGGTCCATAATCTCTTATCCATACATCAGAATAATCCACCTGATGGAACCTGATATGTGAACCATCAACACCCCTGAGTGAGAGAAGATGCAGTATTTTCTCCTGGAGTGACGGTTCGGAGATCAGGAGCTCTACCTGCTCAGATTTTAACGAAGAGAGGATGTCAAGGTAAGTCTCCTCAACCACTTCAAGCTGTGGAAAGGTCAGGTCATTATGGGGCCATGCAAGCCATACTGCATCATGATGTTCCCATTCGGCTGGCATATGGTAACCCTGGTTCCCGGGTGTAAGAGACTTTGTCATCTTTTCAGACATTCCTGAAGTAATAAGAGGAGAGTACGTATCAGGTCTGCGGTTCCTGAAAAAACCCCAGCCTTCCCTAATGCCCGTGCCCTCTGAGAGGGAGATGTCAGCAATCAGTATCTTCTCTTCATCATTCGCACTGGTAATTATCTTCCCAAAAGCATTGCAGATAAATGAACCACCAAAAAAAAACAGTTCATCCTCCCATCCGCACCGGTTTACTGCTGCCACTGGAACACTGTTTGCAACTGCATGTGACCGCTGGATTAGCTGCCATGCTTCTTTCCAGTCACCTTCTGCCGGGACTTCACCTCTGATATGTCCAATCGCAGTCGGGTAAAATATTATCTCAGCTCCTTTTAATGCAACAGCTCTGGCCGCTTCAGGAAACCATTGATCAAAACAGATAAGAACTGAAATGTCCGCATATTTCGTCCTGAAAACCTTGTATTCATTACCCGGATGAAAATATCCCTTCTCGTAAAAAAGAGGATCCTGCGGTATGTGTATCTTATGGTATGGAGAAAATAACGAACCGTCTGCATCAATAACCGCAGCACTGTTGTAGATATTATTGTCCGTATGTCTTTCACAGAAAGGGATGATAAGGACACAGTTAAGTTCTGCAGCAAGGCTCCTGAACCGGCTTATAAACAGGCTGTCACATGACTCTGCATAAGAGTTTCCAAAAAGTCCCACATGCTGGGGAAAATACCTATGTGAGAATAACTCAGGAAGGCAGATGATCTGCGCTCCTTCACCTGCTGTTATACGGATCTTCTCTTCGGCAGCAGAGATATTTTTTCCAGGAACAGGATCGATAATGAACTGGATAAGCCCTACTTTACAGGTCATAACACTCTGTTCTTATTTATGATCATGCTGATGATGAAGGTCTGGTTTATGCGGATGATCATGAGTCATCGCCTTATGTGCATGAAGATGGCTGTGATCGCCTGATGGGGACAGAGGTGGAGCATTTTTATCATGGATATGGTCATGGTGGAGATCATCATGGGTGTGGCGATGGTCATGAACGATAGGAGGATGATAATGCTGATGGGAATGTCGCTCGCTAACCAGGAGATATGCCCCAATTACCATGATAAAAAATGCGGGCAGGAAGACCGGGTGTAAAGATTCCTGGAAAAGGATGAACGAATATATAACTCCAAAGAAGGGGGAGAGAGCAAGAAATAACCCGGTTCTTGCACTTCCCATATGCCGGAGCGCCATCAGGAAGAATACACTTGCAAGCCCTCCATAACTTAGAAAACCTATCAGCAGGAACAGAGGTATTTCAAGTATAGGAGGAGCTGCTTCTCCTAAGAGAAGTGCAATTATCCCGGTGCAGGTTCCGGCAGCAAGGCCCTTGATCATAATACAGGTAAAAGGATCTTTTCCTGAAACTTTTTTGCTTATATTATTGTCAAGTGCCCAGAAAGTGCAGGCCAGTAAGACTCCAAATGCCCCGACGGAAAAAGACAGGGCTTCCCCTGGATCATATGATAAAATCAGGCAGGATGAAGTAATAACTGTCATCGCAGCCCAGATACGTCTGCCAACCGCTTCCCTGAATAAAAAAGCAGCGATCAGGCCGGTTGCAACAGATTCAAAATTTAACAGGAGTGAACCGGTTGCAGCGGGGGTTATCTTCATGGAATACATGAGAGTTACGGGAGCCAGGATACCGCCAAAGAAAGACATCCCTGCAAGATATGGAATATCATGTCTTGTCACCGGGGAATCTGAAGGGGCTTCCCCTCCCCTGGCGATCAAACCTGCGATGATAAAGAGAAGCATGCCAAGCCCGCTCCCAATATAAAAGAGTGAAGCCAGCATCAGCGGACCGGTCTCTGATACAAAATATTTTGTTACCGGAGCACAACTTCCGAAAAATATTGCAGAAAGTGCTGCATAAATGAGAGGAACATACTCTCTGTTTTGAAATGTCATGATGAATAAGACCAGTCCCGGATAATCCCTGACAGATTCATCATGCAACGGTTTATGTTATTCGGAGAAAAGGGATAGTGTTCTATTTTTAACTTTTGGTTCAGGGTTCCGGTTACTGAATGCAGGATCAAAACGGATAAATGAGTAGTGATGAAATCTTCTGATGATGAACAGGAAGGTTGTATCTGTACTGCTCTCCGTTTTTGTTCTCTTCTGTGTATGTATGTGCGGATGCACAGAGGAAACGGTAGAAAAGACTGTAGAGACTGTTAGTTCTGAAGTGGCAACTGATAACGTTGCTGCAGAGAAGCCAACTTATATTGTTGGTATTGATGGTGAGTATCCCCCGTACAGCTATATTGATAAAAACGGGGATGCACAGGGATTTGATGTCGAGTCTGTCAAATGGATCGCAGATGAGATGGGTTTTAATGTCAAAATACAGGCAATGGCTTGGGATGGTATAATTCCAGCCCTGCATGCAGGTAAGATTGACATGGTCTATTCAGGCATGACCATCACCGAAGAACGGAAGGGCGCCGTTGATTTCAGTGAACCATATTGGAAGGTAAATCAGTCGGTTGCGATTCATGACGACTCTGATCTTACCATGGATGACTTCATGGCAGGTGCCGGAAAGGTTGGTGCTCAGCGCGGAACAACTGGTGCATTCTGGGTCGAGGAAAATCTGGTTAACAAGAGCAGTCTGGCTGCCGATATGCTTGTCACATATGACAATTTCCCGCTGGTTGCCACAGATCTTCAGAATAAACGCATTAATTTCGCAATTTACGACACACCAGCAATGCTTGACGCAATTGCAGGTAAACCACTTCACATCATCGGTGAGATCGATACCGGAGAAGATTACGGTATTGCAATCAGGAAGACAGATACTGAGCTTCTAAAGACCATGAATGAAGGACTTGCCAGGCTGAAGGCATCACCAAAATGGGAAGAACTGAAAGAACAGTTTGAGATGGAATAAATCAACTTATTTTTTCCTGACACACACTATTTATTATAAGAGAAATAAGCCATTCATTATGAACCCAGGAATGACAGTTTATTCCTGAAAGTCATGTTGTCAGGACCGGAGTTTAACAAATTATGGCATTATCCATTCTCATTGACTGGTTTCCGTACCTATTTAGTGGAATCGTACTGACATTAGGACTTGTTGCTTCTGCACTTGTTATCGGAGTTGGTATTGGGCTTCCTATGGCGCTTGGCCAGGTATATGGATCACTGGCTGTCAGGACAGCAATCTCATTTTATGTCTGGTTCTTCAGGGGACTTCCGGTTCTTGTTCTTTTATTCCTGTTTTACTTTGGAATTTTTCCGGCATTGAAACTGGACTTACCTGCATTTTATGTTGGTGCCGTTGTTCTGGGTCTATGGGGCGCAGCATACCAGTCCCAGGTCTTCCGGGGTGCAATACAGTCAATTTCCGAAGGGCAGATGACGGCCGCACGTTCCCTTGGCATGTCAAGGTTTCAGGCAATCAGGTCTATTATCCTTCC
>JAAYPD010000077.1 GCA_012520015.1 Methanomicrobiales archaeon | reverse complement strand
GCCGATCTATCACAATTGACATCGTTGATACGCCGGGTGTTACCACAAGGGTTGATTATAAAGAGTTTATCGAGTACGGAATCGGACGGGAGGACGCCATCAACCGTGCACGCGAAGCAACGGAGGGTGTTGCCGAGGCGATGCACTGGCTTAGGGAGGACATTGACGGGGTGATTTACATGATCGACGCCACCCTTGACCCCTTTGCACAGGTCAACATCATGATGATCGGGATCATCGAGAGCAGAAAATTACCTGTTATCATCGCTGCAAACAAGATAGATCTCCCTGATGCCGCACCCCAGCGGATCAGGTCTGCCTTCCCCCAGCATCCTGTTGTACCTGTTTCATGTCTTGATGGAACCCAGGTAGAAGATCTCTATGAAGAGATGATCCGCCATTTCAGGTGAGGAACATGCAGGGTGTACGAATAGATCTCATATCCGGAGAAAGGCTTGCACAGATGCCTTCCATGGAAAAAGTACGGCTTATCCTTGATAATGTCAGGGACGGCACAATAGTCGTTCTTGAAAGTGGTCTGACTCCTGATGAACAGTCCGTGCTTATCGAGATGACCATGCAGGAGATTCTTCCTGACCGGTTCTCCGGGATTGAGATAGAGACATATCCATCAAAACAGCGTGGGTCTGGTGTCCTCTCAAGGCTGATAAGGGGAGAGGATGAAAACCGGAGGCTGACTGTTATCGGGCCGGCAGATCAGCTTAAGATGATAAGAAAAGATCGTGGCCTTATCAGCGCCTGGATTTCAGGCAGGTAACTTATGCCTCATCGCTGCACCGGATGCCAGACCCTGTTTCCTGATGCACGTTACCTAAGGGACGGCTGCCCGGTATGCGGCTGTGGCAAATTTATTTTTGAAAATGACAAAAGAAACAGAGAAGAAGATAAGAAGACACATGAACATCCTCCTGTTTCTGCCCAGAAGATCCAGGGCCCGCCTGCAGGCCAGGTAAAAGATGAGCCGGCCGAGCAGGACCCGGGCTCTATCGAAAGTATCAGAATACTCGAACCTGGCAGGTATGACCTGAACCTTTCCAGGCTTGCAGAATCCGATGACCGCGTCGTCAGGGTCGGAACCGGGGATACTTACCGTCTCGATCTGCACTCGATGGTTCGAAAGAAGAAGAAAAGGTAACTTGTCACCGTTTAAGAGATATTATCCACGGCATATCCTTTCTTGGCAAGGAGATCGATAACCCGTTCACGGTGGTTACCCTGTAATTCTATTGAGTTGTCTTTAACAGTGCCGCCACAGGCCAGTTTGCCCTTCATAAACTTTGAGAGATCGTCAAGGTCAATATCTGTAGGATCCAGCCCTTCTATGACGGTGACTTCCTTCCCGTAACGGCGCTTGTTCACTTTTACATTTATTCGCTGCTGTTCTTTTGCAACTTCCTCACAGATACAGAGTTCCTTTGGCAGCCCACAGATGGAGCAGATACCACCATTCATTACTTATTCCATCTCATGTTTTACTATTAAATGCTTATCATGAAATATCCCGATATAAACCGGTTTTCTCTCATCCACTGATGGAAGTAGTGGCTGATTCATAGTTGCATTATATTATCCTCATCCATCCAACCTGAAAAGAATATGTCTGTTATGGTCCTTGGGACCGCTTCTCATGTGGGGAAAAGTACAATGGTAGCCGGTCTTTGCCGGATACTTCGCAGAAAGGGGATAACTGCTGCCCCTTTCAAATCACAGAACATGAGCCTTAACTCCTGGGTGACTGATGACGGAGGAGAGATAGGAATTGCACAGGCGATGCAGGCACATGCCGCAGGTATTCCTCCATCTGTCGAGATGAATCCCATCCTTCTAAAGCCTAAAGGTGACAAGAGATCGCAGATCGTTCTGCTTGGAAAACCTGTCCGTGACGTGCATGTCCAGGATTATTACAAGGTGACCGATAACCTGCTTGATGTTGCACTGGATGCTGCCTGGAGACTTAAGGACAGGTACGGGGCGCTGGTGGTCGAAGGTGCAGGAGGTGCCGCGGAAGTAAACCTCTTTGGCCGCGACATCGCAAATACCGGCCTTGCAAGGGTGCTCAGGTTTCCGATAATCCTTGTGGCTGATATCGAGCGCGGCGGGGTATTTGCACAGGTGTACGGGACGATCTCCCTCCTTCCTGATGATATCCGTCCGCTTGTAAAAGGCGTGATTGTGAACAAGTTCAGGGGCGATCCTGCCCTGTTTGCGGATGGAATGAAAATTCTTGAAGATCTCACCGGGGTTCCTGCGATAGGTCTTGTGCCTGTAACCGGCGTAGATATCCCAAGTGAAGACTCGCTCTCCATAGCAGACAAAAAAGCCGGAGATGCACCGGTCAGGATTGCCGTGATTCACCTGCCAAGGATATCCAACTTCACAGATTACGAGGTCCTGGAGAAGTATGCCTCGGTCAGTTATGTAAAACCTGGAGCCCCACTCCAGGGTTTTGACGCCATCATTCTTCCAGGGACAAAGAACACCATCGAAGACCTTGAGGTGCTGATAAAGTCAGGGACCGGTGAAGAGATTAAAAAAGCACGGGCCTGCAGCATCCCTGTCATCGGGATATGTGGCGGGTACCAGATGCTATGTGAAAAGATAACCGATTCAGGGACCGAATCAAGAAAAGGCGAGTTCAAGGGTCTTGGTCTTATACCATGCACAACGATCCTCTCCGGTTCTGAAAAGACCATCACAAAGGTAAAACGGGTATCTTCAGGTCATGGGCCGTTCTTAAGCCATGTCTCGTCGGTGTCAGGGTACGAAATACACATGGGGACTACAGACAGGGGCAATGCCAGGGAGGCATTTTCAGGAGAAGGGGTTGTCAGCGAGGATGGTCTTCTTATCGGGACATACATGCACGGACTCTTCACATCGCCAGACGTTGCGGCGGCATTTGTCACTTTCCTTTGTGAAAGAAAAGGGGTATCATGGACTCCGCCAGGACCGGAGAAGGATCCTTTTGATGCACTGGCCGATCATATCATGGCCCATGTCAGGATAGAGGAGATACTCCGGTTTTTTTAACTGATGACATTCATGATGGTTCGAAAACCTTCTTCCCGCATGTCATCACAGACAACACTGATGACCTTTTTAAGGTCAACCTCTTCTGTTGCCCTGCTCATGGAACAGAAGGCGCGTGCAGGGGATGGGACCTCCTTTCCAGGGATGATAAACTTTACCGAATGGACGCAAAACCTGCACTTTTCAAGATCCTCGCGCCTCTTCGGAAGGCAGGCAACAGTTCCTTTCTCCACCTGGAGGGTTCTTGTGCTGCTCATTGCTCCTTACCATCCATGACAAGGTCTGTCTCTTCACCGGCAAATTCAGAGAAACTCTTCTTCAGGTCTTCAAGAACAGACTCCTGCCTCTCCGCCAGGGATGAAAGCCTCTCCTTTCTCTTCTCCTCTTCCCTGTTCAGGTCATCGATCCTTCTTTTCACATCCCCGATCTCCTGTGCTGCCCTGTTCTTCTGTTCCATGGCCGGGTTTGCATTCAGATCCTGCATTTTTGCATCCAGGTCAGCGGACAGGGCATGCAAACCGGTGAAGACTTCGTTAAATCTCTTCGTGTACTCTTCAGCCGAGGGAAAGAGCTGTTTTTCAAACGAGTTCTTTGCCTGAAGTGTTCCGGAGTCAAAAAGAGAGAAGAGTGATTCTGCGGTCGACGAGACCTCTCCTGCCACTTTCTCATCATCCCGCCTTGGTGAAGAGGCAAGATGGATAAGTTCCTCCATCTTCTTCTCATCTTCAGTTCGGCCCTGTTCCTGGAATGCCTTGGCAGATCTCTTCCAGACCGGTACTGCAATTCTTATCTGTGACTCCCATGACTCACGAATCTTTTCAAGCTGCCGGCCCTGCTGTCCTGTCTCCTCTTCAAGACGAAGATATGAGGCGTAAATATCGGACCCAAGAACCTTTTCAAGTTCAGCCTGTGCCTTTGAAAGTTCTCCGTCAAGTTCATGCAGCCTTGTCTCATATTTCTGCAGCTCTTCGTCGGAGCGTAAATCTTCCTCTTCCAGGGCATTTTTCTCTTCTATGAGTGTGCGCATATCTGATATATGCGTGAGCCTCTCCCTTGAGATGCGAATCACATCTGTCATCCGGTTTAGTTCGTGGCCCATCTGGTCAAGGGTCTGGCGGAAGACCTTCACCTCTTCAGGATAGATATGGTGCAGGTACCGCCCAGGTCCACGGTACGCTTTAAAGCACCCATTGATGAGCCCTGCCACCTCCTGGTAAAATATCTCATCATCATCTGAAAAGCTGCCTTTAAGCTCTGCCTCTATCTTCCGGCAAAACTGCGGTAATGCATGCCGGTTGACCTGTTCCACCTTGTGATGGCGTGGCTCGTCGGAGGATTCATCGCCAAACTCTGTCAGAAGCTGCCTTAAATCCTGTTCAAGTCTTAACAACCGTTCACGCGACTGGGTTGATGCGTCATTCCGGCGGGAGATACAGTCAGATTCCTTCTCATCAAGCCAGGAGGGGAGATCTTTTAGTAAAATTTCAGAATGCGGTTTTTTTTCAGATGATCTGGCAAATATTTTTTTTATCGATTCAAACATGGCTCTTCTCCTCTTTAACAGGAGCCGTCCCCGTCATCCTGGCTTAGTGCCCTGATGCGGGATATTCCATCGATCTCCCGGATGACCCTTGCAACCTGTAAAGGAACATACTTCTCCCAGGGTTCATCCTGTAAGATCCGGTTCCTGATCTTTGTCCCTGATAATGTTGCCCGCTCGTACATCGCCGGGGTGAATGCCTCTGTTCCTGCCTCGTGAAAGAGCCTGATGACCAGCGGGTTTCCTGAGTAGATCCTGTGAAATGGCGGTGTCATCGCCCTTACATGCGAGACCCAGAGGGCGTTCCGGTTGATGTCCTCAAGCGGGATTACATAAACTGGCTTATTCATCTCATGCAGGGCACTTGTGATCATCAAAACCCGTTCCCCGGCGGTGAAGGGATCTGAAGGTTCATGACTCATCTGTGCACTGCCGATACCGATGATGAGTTCATCAACTTCCCTGGCGATATGGTTTATCACATAATGATGACCGTTATGGTATGGCTGAAATCTTCCTATGTAAAGTGCTCGTATCATGATTTTACCGCCAGGTTTGCAATCATTGCTGCTGATGCACCGGC
Organism: Methanomicrobiales archaeon; assembly: GCA_012520015.1. Lineage (GTDB taxonomy): Archaea > Halobacteriota > Methanomicrobia > Methanomicrobiales > Methanospirillaceae > Methanospirillum. The sequence goes on along the minus strand of JAAYPD010000077.1, from coordinate 302 downwards.
TACAAACCCTGCATCAATGTTCACCACCGTAAGGACCGAGCAGGACTGGAGCATGCTTGCAAGGGCAGCCTGGCCTGCGCCCATGTACCCGTACCCGGTTGAGACCGGAACGCCGATGACCGGGCGGTCCACAAGGCCGGCAACCACGGAAGGGAGGGTTCCTTCTCTTCCTGCAGCCACAACAAATGCATGGCACCCCTGCATCTCATCAATGACAGGAAAGAGCCGGTGAATGCCTGCAACCCCGACATCGTATGCCTTCCTTACCTCGCAGCCCATCTCTTCTGCAATAACCCCTGCCT
>JAAYPD010000076.1 GCA_012520015.1 Methanomicrobiales archaeon | reverse complement strand
TACTTATGGCCCGGGGGAAGACCCGGTGCGACCTGCTCGAATATACCACTTCAGGGGAGGCAAGTGGTGATTATGACCAGGTCGTAGGATATGCGGCACTGGCGGTGCGATAGTGGCAACATGGAGTGCTCCCGGCAAAGTGTTCTTATTTGGTGAACATGCCGTCCTTTATGATAAACCCGGGATAGCACTCGCCATCAGACCAAGAGTATATGTTACGGTCAGAAAAACCAGCCACCCGCACCATGCAAAGTCACCATATATCGACCAGTGTTTTCGCGAGTTTGGAGTAAGAGGAAGTGTTTATATCAATTCACAACTGCCCAGTTCTTCAGGACTTGGCTCGTCGGCAGCGGTGACTGTTGCAACACTTGCAGCAATAAATGATGAGTTTGGCATGGGACGTAGCAGGGACCAGATCGCCGAACTTGCCTGGAAGATAGAGAAAAAGGTTCAGAAAGGCCGTGCAAGTGCCACAGACACCACCGTCTCAACATTTGGCGGAATGTTTCTTATCAGGGGAGGAACAAGAAAACGGCTGGCCCCGCAGAACTATCACCTTGTCGTGGGCAACAGCCAGATATCCCATTCAACCAGCAGGATGGTTGAAAAAGTTGCAGAGCTTAAACAGAAACATCCGGCAATAATCAACCCGGTTCTTGACTCCATTGAAGCCATCGTGCTTGATGCAATGAAGCACCTTGATGAACCGGCATATCTTGGAAGACTCATGGATATGAACCACTGCCTTCTTGAGACTTTGGGTGTCGGCCATCCGCAGCTCTCAAGGCTGGTTCTTGCAGCACGATCAACCGGTGCATTTGGTGCAAAGATAACCGGTGCAGGGGGCGGGGGATGTATGGTCGCCCTTGCGTCAAAAAATATCAGGGCCAGGATTGCAGGGGCCATTGAGGTATTTGACGGCAGGGCAATAATCACGTGCCTTGATACAGAAGGACTGAGAAAAGAGCGGGATGCCTGACAGAATAATCTTAAAACTTGGCGGAAGCATCATCACAGATAAAGGAAGTGGTAATGCTGGTGTTGTTCGTGAAAATGTACTGCGGGATATTGCAAAGACCCTGAAAGAATTTTCAGACATTCCCCTTCTCCTGGTTCATGGTGCAGGATCATACGGGCACCCCCAGGCAAGGCAGTACAATATCCAGGGCGGAATATCAGGGGAGAACAGGAGAGGAGTATTTGAGACGCATCACGCCGTATCGTTCCTGAATAAACAGGTTGTAAGCATGCTTCGCGTGGAAGGAATTGAAGCGGTAAGTGTTCACCCGTTTGATGGCATGGTTGCATCTGGAGGGGAACTCTCCGGTTACTGCCTGGAAAATCTTAAGATAATGATCGATCTTGGTATCGTTCCGGTCCTGCACGGGGATGTGGTGATGGATACCATGAAAGGGGCATGCATCGTTTCCGGTGATCAACTGGTCAGGGTACTTGCACAGCATCTGGGGATGAAACGTATCGGGCTTGCAACCGATGTTCCAGGGCTGCTGGATGCTGATGGATCAGTTGTGAGGGAACTGCGCAGATCAGTTGCGCATACCATAAGGATTGGAGGCTCCGGCTCCATTGATGTGACCGGAGGAATGCAGGGAAAAATTGCAGAACTCCTTCGCCTTGCAGACATGGGAATCGGGTCAGAGATATTCCATGTATCAAGGCTTATGGAGTTTTTGAGCGGGGCTGATCATGGAGGAACCAGGATCCTGCCGGAGGATGCATGAACCGCAGGAACTTTACTTCTTCACGAAAACTTGATCATCTCCGCATCTGCCTTGACAAGAGCATCGAGTCAGGTAATACCGGTTTTGATGATATAAGGCTGGTCCATGAGGCACTCCCCGACTGCAACATGGACAGCCTGTCAATTAAGACTAAGTTTTTAGGACATGAGCTTGGCTCGCCACTGTTCATCTCTGCCATGACCGGGGGACATCCTGAGACAAAAGATGTTAACGCAGTCCTTGGAGAGATAGCAGGCGAGCTTGGTCTTGGTATAGGCGTTGGATCGCAGCGGGCTGCAATAGAAAACCCTGAACTGGCCGACACCTTCTCTATTGTCAGGGATAAAGCACCAGACACTTTCATCGCAGGAAACCTGGGCATAGTTCAGCTAAAGGAACATGGGGTTGAGTGGGCAGAGCAGGCTGTTGAGATGATAGATGCAGATGCACTTGCGATCCACCTCAATTTTCTCCAGGAGGCCATCCAGCCAGAAGGAGATCATGATGCATCCGGTTGTTATGCGGCCCTTCGCGAGCTATGCAGGGAACTTAAAGTCCCGGTAATTGTAAAGGAGACTGGTTCGGGCATCTCATATGAAACCGGTCTTCGCTGCTATGGTGCAGGAGCGGCGTGTGTGGACGTCGGCGGATATGGAGGGTCATCATGGGCCCTAATCGAGAGCCACCGCTCTGGTAGTGTAAACGGCAGGGAAGATCTGCACCTGAAAGGACTTGGTGAACGGTTTGGAGAATGGGGGGTTCCAACCGTAGTGAGCCTGTATGAAGTAGCCAGGTGCGGTGGACCGGTTATGGCAAGCGGGGGAGTTCGTTCCGGAACAGATATCGCAAAAGCACTTGTACTCGGTGCAAATCTTGCCGGAATGGCACTCCCACTCCTAAAACCGGCCTGCGAAGGCCCTGATGCATTGCGGGAAGTAATCCGGGATATTCACCAGGAACTCCGGATTAGTTTGTTTCTTACCGGAAAAACCCGAATATCCGAGTTACCACAGGCCCGGTGGTATCTCACCGGTAAGACAAGGGAAATGATAGAAAATATTCCAGGAGGAGACAGAATTGGAGATTGAAGTTCTTGCCGTGGGCGGATATAATGAGTTTGGACGAAATATGACCGCCGTCCGCTGCGGAAAGGAGATAGTAATATTTGATATGGGAATCAGGCTTGATTCCCTGATGATGCATCCTGATATAGAGATGGAGAATACCCATTCACTGGATCTTATCCAGCTGGGTGTAATTCCTGATGATACCGTTATGAATCAGCTTGAAGGAACGGTGAAGGCTGTCATCCTTTCGCATGGTCACCTTGACCATATCGGTGCTGTGCCAAAACTGGTTCACAGGTACAATGCTCCTATTATCGGAACACCATACACGGTTGAACTTGTAAAACAGCAGATTGAAAGTGAGAAGAAATTTGGCGTAAACAACAAGCTGATCGCCCTTAAATTCGGGCAGCGATATAATATCTCAAATACGCTGGCGATGGAGTTTGTAAGGACTCAGCATAGTATCATTGATACTGCAACTGTTGCCCTGTACACGCCAAAAGGGGCGATAATATATGCACTGGACTTTAAGCTTGACCGCAACCCGGTCCTTGGAGAACCGCCGGACTTTACAAAGCTGAAGAAGATTGGAAAGGAGGGGGTCTTGTGCATGATCGCCGAAGTGACAAATGTCCACAAAAAAGGCAGATGTCCAAGCGAGCAGATAGCCAAGAACATGGTCCGTGATGTCATCACAAGTTATGAGGATGACAAGAATGCCATCATTGTCAGTACTTTTGCCTCGCATATCGCAAGGGTGAAGACCATAGCCGAATGTGCCCATGAGATCGGACGAAAACCCCTGCTTCTTGGCAGGTCAATGGAACGTTACTGTGTCACCGCCGAACAGATGAAGATGGTCAGGTTCCCTGACACCACAAGCGTATTTGGTAACAGGCGGGTAGTTGAACGGACACTAAGACGGCTGGTTAAATCCGGGAAAGAACAATATGTACCGATTGTTACCGGTCACCAGGGAGAGCCGGGCTCAATCCTGACACGAATTGCACAAAATGACACCCCGTACAGGGTTGAACGGGGTGACAAGGTCATGATTAGCGCCCAGCTCATCCCTAATGACATGAACAGGGCACAAAGGTACAGGCTCTTTACCCTGCTTAAGGCACAGGGGGCCAGGATATTTGATGACCTGCACGTGAGCGGGCATGCGTACTGCGAGGATCATTATGAATTTGTTCACTTGTTAAATCCCCAGTACATCATCGCCGCTCACGGTGGTATCGATATCACATCTGAATACCTTTCACTTGCCAATGATATGGGGTATACTCTGAACAAGGACTTCTTGCTGATGGCTAACGGCCAGCGACAAAGACTGGTCTGAAGGAGACAGATTACGATGGAGCTTGAGACATACCTGAAAAAAACAGCAGACGAGGTCAATTCTCTCCTGCAGGATTGTTATGGAGATCCGAAAACCGCCCTTTCCAGGGCTGCAAACCATCTTTTATTTGCCGGAGGAAAGCGACTGCGACCGGCACTTTTCAAGATGGCAGCTGATGCTGTAAACCCGGGATCATCGGCCAGGATAATGCCTGCGGGTCTCTCCCTTGAAGTGACTCATAACTTTACCCTGATTCATGATGATATCATGGACAAGGATGAGTACAGAAGGGGAAAAAAGACCGTGCATACTCTCTGGGGTGAACCGGTCGCGATACTTGCCGGGGATGTGCTTTATGCACGTGCTTTTCACCTTATCTGCAAGGCTGATGCTCCTGAAGATGCAAAGGTTCGTGCAGTCTCCCTGCTTGCAAGAACCTGCGAGGATATCTGCGAAGGTCAGCAGCAGGATATGTCTTTTGAAGACCGGGAAGATGTGACAAGGGATGAGTACCTTGATATGGTCACCAAAAAGACCGGGGTGCTTTATGGCACTGCTGCTGCCATCGGGTCTCTTCTTGCCGGGGGTTCTGATGCACAGGTTGATGCTTTCTATAATTATGGGTGCAAGACCGGTGCTGCATTCCAGATCCAGGATGACCTTATAGATCTTCTTGAGTCTTCAGACAAGTCAGGAAAAGACCAGGCTTCTGATATCAGGGAGGGTAAACAGACCCTTATTGCCATCACCGCCAGGGAACGCGGAATAAACCTGGGGCCATGGCGTCGCCTGCTTGACAAGGAGGATATTGCATCCCTTATTGCCATGTTAAATGAAAACGGGGTGATACACGCAGTGCAGCAGGAAGCAGAGGCCCTGATAGGTTCTGCCATTGATGGCATATCCATCCTGCCTGAAACCCCGGAAAAGAGACTTCTTGCAGATCTTGCCTGGTTCTTTATTAAAAGGGACTACTGATGAACGAACTGCATTCTGTGTTACTCATCGCTGCACTCTCCAATGCGGTAAAACATAAGAGTGTTCCGGCAGCAGGGGCCGTGATGGGCGCTGTTCTTGGAACCCATCCTGAACTTCGCTCAAGGGCTGGTGAAATTAAGGGAATACTG
>JAAYPD010000075.1 GCA_012520015.1 Methanomicrobiales archaeon | reverse complement strand
GTCTTATCTCGGGTGCCATTGTATATGCTATCCAGATGCTGGTCCATTCAACGCAGGTGGCTGGTGTATTAATATATGTCTTCGGGTATCTTGCAATTCTTAACGTTCTTTTATTCGGGTTCAACCTTCTGCCAGCCTTTCCAATGGACGGTGGCCGGGTTCTTCGTGCATACCTGGCAACAAAAATGCCGCTTTATCGTGCCACTGCCATAGCCTCTTCAATCGGGAAGGGGTTTGCCATAATATTCGGGCTTGTAGGACTTCTCCTCTTCTCCCCCATACTGATATTAATCGCCTTTTTCATCTACATCGGAGCAGGTCAGGAGTCAACCGTTTCAAGGTACAACTTCCTTTTAAAAGACGTCACCATCGGGCAGATAATGTCAGGGCCGGTCGTGGAGGTCTCTCCCCGTATGCCCCTTACAGAGATCCTCTCCCTCATGTACCAGACCAAGCACCTTGGGTTTCCTGTTACAGATCATAACATCCTTATCGGAATCATCACTCTGACAGACCTGGCAAAAACACCTGTCATTGACAGGGATGCCATGCAGGTCAGGGACGTGATGACAAGGGATGTAATAGTGTTAAGCCCTCATGCGCCGGTGATGGATGCCCTCCAGATAATGACAAGGCATGATATTGGCAGAATACCGGTCGTCGAGGATGGAAAAATACTTGGAATCGTTACAAAGTCAGATATTTTTACCGTGATAGAGCTCAGGGAAGTGTAAAGTCCAGGATACCTTCAGGAAGCGTCAGCCCCGCTGCCTTTGTAAACCCGGCATCAGAATGAAATGGCCGTCCTGCAATTACCCTGGCAAGCCCTTTCTTTGAAAGCCCTGGTATCCGCCTCAGCACCTTGTGTGGCATGACATTGACCTGAAAAGGGTATGGAAGTGCGGTAAGGGATCGCATCCCGTGATCCACGACAAATACATCCAGCACTGTCCGCACCGGTAATGGAAGTGGTATCCCTGCAAGGATAGGGTATGATCCCATCTGCCGGCCAAAAGATACCTCTCCTTCCTCTTCGATTATGACCGAACGAAGAATGGTATATGTTGGAAAAACCTTGCAAAGCATGGGAAGATCAAAGTGTCTCCTCGTCCATTCTTTAAAATCACGGAATAATCTCTCCTGGACAGGAAGTGCATTATGATCCCTGGCTCTTGTTCCTTCAAATGGCATCAGCTGCCGGATGTTTACCCGCCTGATAAGGTACCCTTTCTGAAGGACCTTCTCAAGAAACTCGCGGTTTAAGGCATAAGTCCTGGCCGTTTCCCCTGCAAGGCCGGCAATAAAGTTCAGTCCGGGCAGAAGTTCAGGTATTCCCTCTCTCCTAAGGCCTCCTGCGTCCTGCACGATCCTGATCGCATCCATCATCATTTCTGGAGTGGCTTTAAGGTTATTCTCCTCGATTACAGCCGGGTCCGCAGTCTCCATCCCAAAAGCCGCAACATCCCCTGGTGTATGGTACCTGACGATGGCATCAAGAGCCTCATATGCCTCCTGCGGATGGCGTGCAATTGTGCCCGGGTTTACATTGTCGATATGAAGCGTCTGTAAAGAAGGTGCACAGGCCCTTATCGAGGAGAATAATCTTTCTATCATCTCTGGTCTTGGAACAGGAAACTCCCCGCTCCCTGCCTGCCAGGTCAGAATGTCCGGCTGTCTGCCTATCCTGAAATGAGCTGCCCCTGACTTTGCAAGGGCTGATATCTCGTCCTTTATCCCTTCTAATGACCGGTGACTGGGTTTACCATAGAATGGTTCGGTGCAGAAGGCGCAGCCACCGGTCAGTTCCCTGCTGCAACCCCGTGCGGTCTCAATCTCGCACATGACATATGGATAACAGGGATGCCGGGTAATGATAAAAGCGCCCAATTCAGCCCAGCTGTCTTCATCCCTGTATGAAAACTGGGCCGAAGGAGTACTGCCGGAAAACCACCGGTTAAGGGCACCTGCAGGCGAGCCATGTAAAAGTGTGTCAACGTGAAAGTCTTCTCTTTTCACCGGAGCCTGGCCCCCTGCCCCCCCTGCACCAAAAAGGACCGGCCCTCCAAGAAAAGTATGCGGGTTTGAAAGAGCAGTCCCCAGCTGCTCTATCTCCTGCCATGTTGCCGGAGTTCCGCCGATGTACTTTCCAGGGACCGTCATGCCGGCGATAATAACAACATAGTCAGCAGCATTTGCCTCTCGCAAAAGGCCCTGGTCAGCCCTTACCTGGTCGATTGTATGGTAAGTGACAGAGATCTCTTTTTCGCGAAGTACTCCGGCCACCGTTCTTATATATGGAGAGATATAGGGAGGAACACCAAGGCATGCAGGTTCGTCAACATACCCGTCAATAATCCATGCTTCAGAGTTCATAGCCACATAATGAGAGCATCTTCCTGGCCCACAGCAGCTTTCCTCTCTTCATGGGAGTGACATCAGGATCATCCAGGTCAAAACCTGCAAGTTTAATCTCAAAAGCCCCCATCTCCTGGCCCAGGAATACTGCCCTGTCCCCGTCAGTAAAACCGCCATAATTGTGCACGTGGTTAAAGGGCTTTCCCTGCGTAGTGAGAAGAAGCGGGCCATTAAGGAGCGGGACCCATCTCTTTATACGCGGGATATTATCTCCATGGGCATGAACAACAAGGATCGTCCCTCTCCTGTTTAGTTCTACTGCATAATCATCAATACCGTCCAGGTCAGTGACGATGACATCAGGAGTAATCCCATGACGGATGAGGACCTCTGACGCGGCATCTGCGGCGATGACAACTCCCGTGATCCTGTCCAGTTCACGGCTTAACGAGGGCGCATTACCACAGACAGTTACTGTCTCTCCTCTTATAAGGCGTTTTAGAAGTTCTGATGCGTCCTGCTTTGTAAGGCCGGCAAGAATACAGGCCGCCCTTTCATCTTCCGCCGGGTCAAAAGAGAAATAGTCACAGATTTCATGGTATACTGGCTCCCATTCTTCATACCTCACTCTCCCCATCCTCCATGAGACCTACAAGCCGGTAAAAATTCTGCAGAACAGGGTCAATTACAAGGTGAAGAAGGTCTTCTTTCTCCCTGACATTGGTGAAGACATGAAGCGGTATACTGGCAGCAGCCATCGTGGCATGCCCGCCGGCATCACCAATATCTGAAAAAGCCTCGCTCATCACGTTGCCAAGGTTCAGCCTGAGATCCCGGTTTCGCCCTGACATGATGATAGACTCATCAGTGATGCCATAAACAAGCGCGGTGCTGATCCCTTCAAGGTTGATGAGCAGGTCAGCGGCCTGTGGCAGGGCGTCCCGGTT
>JAAYPD010000074.1 GCA_012520015.1 Methanomicrobiales archaeon | reverse complement strand
GTATGTACCTATGATGGCAGCGAGGTCAGAGGTTATGTGGACGGGGTACTCAGAAGTACGGTGCCATTTACCGATGGAATCGGGTATGGACGCGGTGCCGACTTTGTTATCGGGGCTCATGGTACACACAAGGTCAGTTTCAATATGGATGGAAGTATAGATGAGGTCAGAGTATCTTCAGTTGCGCGCTCAGAAGACTGGATAAGGTTATCTTTCGAGAACCAGAGAACCAACTCACGACTGCTTTCTTTTCAATAAAGCCGGCTAAGGTATGCTGTTCCATTCTGCAGAAAAAAGGCTTTGCATTCCTTGAAAAAACGGTTTTCAACAGATTTCCCACTTCAGGGAGGCGTGGGCATCCCGGCCAACGGAATCTGATGTTTTCTCTCTTTTTATCATGTTTCACAGCTCAGATTGTCCTTATATTGGTGAATACAGAAAACACGTATGTCTGGGAAACTGTGTTTACGTGCTGAAAAAGTGGTAATTCAGGACAGTAATCAAAGGACTGAACAGTGAGATTACAGAAAAAGAGTGTGTTTGAAAAATTATTCTTCATGCTTACCTTTTATGCGGCTGTATCTCATGCTCAGTCGTATAAATTTGACTTCGGATCAGGAGCGGCAGCATCCGGTTACATACAGGTTACACCTCAGACCAGGTATTCATCCACACAGGGATACGGTATTGACAAAGGCACTGTATCTTCTGTTACCAGGGACGGAACCGATGCGGTGTTAAATGATTACCTGACCACAACTGATGAGTTTTTCTTCTCTGTAGCTGTTCCCCAGGGCAACTATGATGTCACAGTGATATTTGGCGACGCCACAGAACCGACATCTACAACTGTCAAGGCTGAAAACAGGAGACTGCTTTTTGACAGGATTTCCACAAATCCCGGCATGTTTGCAAGAAAGACAATAACTGTAAACAGGAGGGAAGTAAAAAGTATCGACGGCAGTGTAATCATGTCAATAAAAGACCGTGAATTGGATTATTATACATGGGACAAGGTTCTTACATTGCAGTTCAGCGGAAAAAAGCCTGCAGTATGCGGTGTTGAGATAGTAAAAAATAATAATGCAATAACTCTTTTTCTGTGTGGTAATTCAACAGTTGTTGATCAGTTGACATCTCCATGGTGCTCATGGGGCCAGATGATTCCCTGTTTTTTCAACAGCGGTGTATCTATTGCAAACTATGCCGAGTCGGGTCTGACTTCAGGCGGTTTTCTCTCCATGAATAGACTTGACAAAATCATGGCTGATGCCGGACCCGGGGATTATGTATTTGTTGAATTCGGGCATAACGACCAGAAGTCATCCTCTGATGTAACTAATTTTCCTTCAAATCTGAAAACCTACAGAGACAAAATCAAGGCAAAAGGAGCGATTCCGGTATTTGTTACACCGACTGCGCGTCAGAACGAAAATGACCCGCTTACATCTGTAGGCGGCCTGGCTCAGAAAATGAGAGAAACTGCTGTTTCTCTGGGGGTGACCTTTATAGATCTCAACCAGATGGTAATAGATCTTCATAAGGCTCTGGGTTCAAATACCAAATACCTTTATATGTATACAGCAAGCGATCAGACTCATTTCTGTGAATATGGAGGATATGAGCTTGCAAGATGCGTTATGAAAGGTCTCGAGGAAAAATTCCCCTCATTGAAAAGCTTTTTTATTCCGGAATATACAACCTTCAATCCCTCTCAACCCGATCCTTTGGACTATCTGACAAAAGATAAGGTTCCTGTAAATGTGAATACATTTACAGTAAATGTCACTGCTGAGCCCGGAGGTACTGTCTATCAGAATCCCCAGGGTAAAAACCTGACAAGAGGAACGAAGGTGTCCTTTACCGCTGTTCCATCCGGCGGATGGAAATTTACAGGCTGGTCAGGGGTTTACAACGGGAACGATTCAATCTACGTAATTGATTCACTCGATTCTGATAAATCACTGACTGCTTCATTTATGCCAGTTGACATCAACAATAAAGTTTATGAGGCTGAATATGGTGTGATGGTAAATAGTGTTGCTGAGAGCACAAACAGCGGTTTTTCCGGAACCGGATATGCGAATTTCAACAACGAAACAGGCTCTTATATTGAAATTCCTGTATATGTTACTGAAAGCGGAGAGAAAAATGTCGAGCTGACTTTTGCAAACGGATCATCGTCCGAACGTTTTCTGTCAGTTTCAGTCAATGGAGGAGATCTAAATTCTTTGAGCTTCAGTTCCACCGGTTCATGGACAACCTGGAATACAAAAGAGATTCGCCTGAATCTGAACAAAGGAATCAACACCATTATCCTTCAATCGGTTGCCTCAGATGGCGGACCAAATATCGATAAGATAGTCCTGGGAAATGCGGTTTCTAATCTTGACATCCCTTATCTGGGAAAACCCGATATTGTATTCAACCTGGCCGATTTTACGATTCAAACAGAACATCATACAGAGGCTGTAAGAGTAAGGATGTACAGAATGGATGGGAAAATAGTTCTGAACAGGAAAATGACCGGTTCCAATAGATATCAATTGCCGATTAATCATCTTGAAAACGGGCTATATCTTCTGGAACTGGTTTCACGGAACGGGGCAAGAGTGTTTAATATCAGTTTGTTTAAGTAGCTTGTCAAGTGCTAATGACATATACACTAATCCATGAGGGGATCTGAAATGTACCTGAAATCAGGAATAAAAAAATTCATGTTTGTCTGTCTGATGATTGTGATAATAAATGAAATGACATCCGCTCAGATTATTCAGAACAATACCTTCTGGAAAGATATTTCTGGTAATCCAATCTACTCTCAGGGCGGAGGAACCATAAAAATTGGTGATACATGGTACTGGTACGGGGCCAAGTACAATGGTGCAATAACCTACTATAATAATCCTACCAGTAAAAACGGAGATACCGGATTTCTGGGAGTGACATGCTACTCATCAAAGGATCTTGTCAACTGGAAGTACGAAGGAATAGTGTTCACCGGATCATTTGGCTGGTTTGGACGGTTAGGTGTTGTCTACAATTCCAATACAAAGAAGTATGTTCTT
>JAAYPD010000073.1 GCA_012520015.1 Methanomicrobiales archaeon | reverse complement strand
TGCAGGTGACCCGAAAAGAGAAGGGTATGGCAACAACGTGTAATCTTTCCATAGATTACCCCGCTTGTTTGTTGCAAACGACCCGAAAATAGAAGGGAATATAAATTAAACAACAAACCAACATACCAAGGCTGCTTTCTGGTTACCTCTATCACAACTCTGGTAGTGTAGGAGTCATACCAGGCATCCTGTTATACTGGTGCTAATAAATTACATTCATGTTCATCTGTTAGATACCTGGAGAAGACTTCGAGGACGAAGACAAGTCTTACTGGTATCATGTCTGCATACCATAACGTCGATGCCGAAACAGACCAACTCCTGGCACTCAAAATTATTTAGGATCCAAAACACAGATATCCCCGGTACATAGACATGCGAAAATGTTTCAGTTTTGTAGGGACCGGGGAGTTAAAACCTGCCAGGTACACCCTTGGAAAAAACAGATCTGATACCTGCGTTATACAACAGGCACTGGCAGAGTTCTATCAACCTGACCTGACAGTCCTTTTCGTCACCGGCAAGGCCAGAACAGGTAATCTTCCCAAAGTCATAACAAGTCTTAAAGAACACCCATATACCGTCATCGACATCCCGGATGGACAGACAGATACAGAACTCTGGGAGATATTTAATAAGATCTCCGGCCAAGTCAGTCCTGAAGATGAGATACTCCTTGACATAACCCATGCATACCGTTTCATGCCTTTTCTTGCCTTTCTCACCGCACTTTACATCAGGGAGGTTGCCGGTGCCGGTCTTTGCGGAGTAGTGTACGGTGCATATGAAGCAGGCGAAGACATTTGTGATAGTGACGGCCAGACCAGGCGTATATCACCCATATCAGACCTCGCCTCTTTTCTCACCCTTGCAGACTGGATGATGGCAGTAAGGTCCTTTGTCTCTTTCGCCGATGCAGGAGGAATAAAAGCCATGGTATCAGAGAACCGGGTACCCGGGGCCAGTCACAGCATGACAGGTGAGAACACACCATATGATACCCTCAGTAATCTTGCCAGTTCACTTCACCAGTTTACTTCGGCCGTTCAGCTTGCAAGACCCATAGAGGCAGGCAGTTCAGGGGTCGAGGTCCTTAAAAACCTTGCCCAATTCAGGAATGAGATAGAATCAGACTTTCCTGCCCTAAGTCCAGTCCTTGAAAAGATCACAAAAGTACCTCCATTGACACAGGTCACATCCCCCTCCCCTTCCTGGAACACCCTTAAATCCCAGCTTCTGGTCATTTCATACCAGGTAGAAAAAGGATTATACCTTCAGGCCGCCGAACTCGCCAGGGAATGGATGGTATCCGCAGTCATCTGCCACCAGGGACTCTTTTCTTCCTGGCTCAAAGAAACCGTCAGAAGAGATGCAGAAGATGCCCTTCATGCCCTTACCTTGAAAAAGAAACGAAAACCCTACAGATCGTCACCAATGGTAAAACGACTGGAACGCATTAATGACTGGGAAAAAATAGCAGATACCTGGCAGAAAATTGCCAGGATCAGAAATGACCTTGCCCATTGTGGCATGAGAGAGAACAGGGCAGATACAAAAACCCTGGAGAGCAATATTCTTTCCATACCTGAAGACCTTGAAGTATTTTATCAAAAGCTCCGCTCAGCCTGATTTACCTGTTTCCCTCATCATCAGTTTATAGAACTTGTCAAGAGAACCAGGGAATTTATTTACCTGTTTTTGCAGCTGCGAAACCTTGAGGCTGTCTGGATTCATACCGCAGTGGGCAAGTTCATTTCTGAGCTGGGATGTCCGACTCCATATCCCGGCTATCTCCTCCCATGAATCATTGCGTAGGATCCAGTCCAGGAACTCGGGATTTTCCTCATCCCCGGCAGAAGACAGTCCCCTGGATTGTGAACTGAGAAGCTTTTCAGCACCTGACAAGGACCTTTCTGCCTCATACCTTGCATCCTTTTTCAGCCATTGATCCCCGGCCCCTGCAGCAAAAAGGAGGAGAGATACCATCCATTCCCGACCCATGGTAACCGCCTGCTGATACAGGCCCATGTCAAGCTGGACCTGGATAAGGTCACGTTGCTTTTCAATAACCAGGTCAGTCAGGAGTTCAGGTTCAGGCAGGGCAAAATTCCCAATCTCTGATACCCTTGAGAGTAGAGGGATCAGGACAGGAGTATGCTCATTAATGGCATCAGTTGCGGCTCCTAATCGTTCCTGGATATTAAATGCCCCTTTCATAGCCTCAACCGGACGTGCCAGTCTCACCGACGATGCATACTGTGAAATAGGTCCAGACAGGGCAGTTAGTCCCCTGGTTCCTATATTACCCTGGCTTTGTAAATACTCCTCTTTAGAGACCTGCTTAATCATCTGCACAAGTTTACCGGCATCGGCATGATACAGAAATGAGCGGATACCTGCCATCCAGTCAAAAATAGTCACAAACCTGCTTAAATCAAAAACCGGAGCCCGTGAAATTGATTTTTCGTTATCCAGAGATATCTTCTCCCCGGCCTCGAAAGCACCATAAACCACACCGGAAAGGGTAAATGGCTTGATCTCTTTTAAATATGCAATCGAGAGCAGGGCGATGAAAGGAAGAGACCGGAAACCATGGGTGATATCAAAGATGATATCATCACCCTCATCCACCGCATTAGTCACAGTCGAAAAGATCTCCCATATCTCTTCCTCGCATTTTCCATCCGGGATATCAACAAGAATAGGCTGAGATGGAGCAAGTGCTGCCTGAACAACTGGGAGGTTTTTACTCTTTGCCTCAGTTGTCACAAACAGCACAACCATGTCAGGTTTATAATGACGACATAGTGCTTCCTGGATAACAGAAGTATGATACTCCTCCTCACCCAGGAGATAAATAGTCTCACGCAAGTCCCCGGTTCCGATAAACGAAAGTAATTTTCTCATCTAATTAACCTCTGCCTGTTCATATAATTCACTCACAAGTACCTTAACAGAAAAATAACGCTTTAAAAGTTCAGTCTCAAGCTTCAGGTCCTGAATCTTGACGAAAGCCTTCTTCTGGTCACTTACAATCATCTCAAAGATAAGGTGATTATCACTGGCAAAAAGCCGCACCCCTTTTACCGCCTGGTGAGCCTCCCATTCCCGCCTGGATTCCTCTGACATATCTTTAATATCATCATAATTCTCACCCTGATCAT
>JAAYPD010000072.1 GCA_012520015.1 Methanomicrobiales archaeon | reverse complement strand
GATCCCGTATCATTCCATGTGCCTGTATCATATTATGAAATAAACGTTCCGGGTTTTTTAGTGAAGTATGACCATAAATATCGTTTTTATTCTCCACCAGGAATGATACAATCTCTTCTCTGTATTTCTCATCGGAATGGCTGTAATCAACAATAAGCCCCATGGTGCCGACAAAATAAAGAAAGTCAAAGTCTTTCCAATCCGTTTTGAGCATATGAGATCCCAGTATCAATTCAAGATAAGGATCAAAATGTCCGGTTTTATTGGATGGAAACAGGAAAAATGAGGGAGAATGAGTCACAACAAACCGATAAAATGCAACCGCCCGGAGAACGTCTTGTGAAAACTCTTCATCCAGCATTTCATGAACTGACTCACTATGCAAAAATCCCCAGTATTCAGAGAGGTGAGTGGTGTTATATCCCATCCTTGTTTTCGGATGATTCGTTTTTGCTAAAAATCCGGCATTTTTAAGCACCAATTCCTGAACATATACCTTGCATTAACCTAAGCCGACTGAATAGTTACAAATTATTTTATAACTTTGAACAGGTCATCATCTAAGGACCCGTCAATCCCTGTCGAAACTTATCTGACCGCAAGACAGATATCAACGATATGTTTCTTCTCCGGATGCTCCTCAGGGTTGTTCAGGTATATCTCATAACTCTCCCTTGAGAGGTCCATTGAAAGGTTATTATCAGATACCCACCTGGCAACCTTCTCCCATCCGGGACCATATTCATCTGGCCCGCTCATCTCTGCACGCATCACAACATATTTTCCACCAGGCAGTACTTTTTTCTTAACCTCCCCTTCGACCGGGAAATCCTCAGGGATAGTCATGCAGATCTCAAGGCTCATCTCTTCCGGGAGAGTTGTTTTTGGATCATCACTGTAAGCAGACAACACTTCAGTATCAGGTCTCATCGCCTGGTTCTGGAATGCCCATCCAAAGAGTTTTCCAAAAAGGCCACTGAAGACCTCCGGCTTTCCAACATAATTACCGACATAAGAGATATATGCAACAGTCTTCTCTTTCAGTTCTTTCAGTTCTGGCTCATTTATTACCTTCACGAAGATCACCGGATTAGTAAGCTGACAACTATGCTACAGACAATATTTAATATTTTTCACCCTGCAGCATTCAGCAGGGGCTGGGGGAATATCACTGACTGGAATTCTATTTTGGCAGGTGAAGATTCCAATAAATCAGGCCACAGGTCCATACCTCTTTTGCTCACATACCAGGGATGGGCAATATTAGTCAGCCTGGTCTCTGAAGATCATCCCCATGGTAAGGTATCCTCCGCTCAACAATGACATTATGATGTTTCTGCAGGTATTGCAGGATTTTATCCGACTCATTCCACCGGTGATCAAGCTGCCTGACCATGTTATCAATCTGCTTTACCTGCTCAAATATCATCTCTTTAATCTTTAAATCCTCAATATACTCTGCATACCCAAGGATGACCGAAAGAGGGTTCCTGATACCATCATTTAATACCGACTGCTGGGCAAAATTTATCTTGATCTGGTTGATAGCCTCTTCTTTCTCCTTTTCAAGCCGACGATTTTCTGTTATATCAAGTCCCTGGGCAATTGTTGCGACCTGCTTGTTTCCTCCAGGAGAGAAAATTACCGATATGTTCCAGATGACATGCCTTATACTGCCGTCAGGGTTTTTTACCGGGATCTCAAGAGTATTCCAAAAATCACCAGTTTCACTCACCTGGACACGGTCCTGGAATTCTCTTATTACCTCACCAGGGAACAGTTCCTTTATTGACTTATTCACCAGGTCATCAGCATCTCTCCCTGCAAGTCTTTCGCAGGCCTTGTTAACCATGGTGATTTGAAAATCCGGGTCCCATACGATTATTGGCCCGCTTGCATTGGTTATCAGGTTTTCAAGATAAACATTGGTCTCTTCAAGCATCCTATTAACAGAAGCACGATTAATTGCAGTGCCGATTGCATTAGCCAGTGTTAATAAAGTCTCTTTCTCCCCGTTACTCCATTCATATTCTGTTCTGCAGTTGTCAAACCCGATAAAACCACAGAACTCTTTATTTATTACTATTGGGACAAGGAGAATGGAGATGATACCCTGGGCACCGAGTATCTCCCGTTCAGATTCCGGAAGATTTTTTACAAGACATGAAACCATCTTTCCCTTCTTAAGCATCTCATTAGAATAAGGTGCAACCATCTGAAAAGGCAGATTTTGCAGATCAGGGTTATCAATCTGGGGGCTTACTCCATTGTTACACCACTCATACTGCTGACTCACCAGTAATTCATTAGTGACCGGATCTGAATGTGCTTTAAAGAGATAGATCCTGTCCTGGTCAGTCGCCGGACCGATAATACCAAGGACCTTCTGAATAGCGAGGTTTATCTTTTTCTCCTGAAGCAAAACCCATGTACATTCGGCAATCGCAGTCAGCAACCTGTCCTGTCGCCTGATTTCCTCCTCAAAAACCCTCTTTGTATAGGCCTGGATGATCTTTTCTCTGAGCAATGAAAATTGCTCTTCAGGGTTCTCTCCTTTTTGCAGGTAGTGATCAGCCCCTCCTTCAAAAGCCTGGATTGCAACCTCTTCCCTTCCTTTTCCGGTAAAGATAATAAAAGGAGTAACCGGATCGCTCTGGCGAAACAGACGGAGAAACTGAAGGGCATCCAGGTCTGGCATCATGTAATCTACAATAATTGCATCATATGACTTCTCCTGTACCCTGTTTAGTGCCTCGGTTGTGGAGAGAGATGTGTCAACGACGAACTCCCCTGATTCCTCCAGGTATAACTTACATACATTAAGCAGTTCGATATCATCATCAACCATCAGTATTGAGATCATGATTGTACCAGGTGAACCAGTCAAACGTTCCTGACAAGTCCTCGTATGCTACAGATAAAAAGCTTGTTATATATCAATGTCCCGGGGTCTGGCCCATTTCCTGCATCCGGTGAGTTCAGGAAGACCTGTAGGTGGGCCAATAACCCTTATAATTTCGGAAAAAATGATTTTTTGGGAAGAAGAGAATTATGGATTTATGGGCTGATTATTCATCCAGTTAATTACCAGTTCAGCCTCTCATAAGGCCATGCATCTCAAGTGATATCAGGAGTTCTCTTACACCATCCACAAATTCTGATTCTTCTTCAAGCAAAGGCCTTACATCAGGATCATAAAGAAGCATCATCTCGTCATAGGGAATATAATGTTTTCCTGAAAACAGACCCTCATATTCGGCCAGCATCCCGTTTACCTTTGTTATATCACCAGGGGACCTGACCCGGTTGATGACAAGGTGAATATCCGGAATATCAAGCTCCCGGGCAAGGATAGCTGAATGTTTTACCACTTCAATCGCATTAAAAGTTGGATCTGCAACAAGCACTGCCTGGTTGAACCCTTTTGCCAGTGCACGCCCAAAGTGTTCAACGCCTGCCTGGGTATCCATGAGAATCACCTCTCCTTCCCTGAGGTTGATATGTCTTATAACCGCATCAAGCAGGGAATTCTCCGGACACAGACAACCGGTCGCTGCCTTTTGCACGGTTCCCATAACCAGTATGTTCACTCCGTCAGGGCCCTTTACCCCAAACCGTTCCACAACATCAGAAACATCCGGGTTTAAGGAGAACATAAGTCCATATCCTGAATAGGGCCTTGCACCGGTTTTTTCTTCAACATAGTCCAGGTTCTTTGAAAGTGGAATGATAGATTCTCCCTCTTTTGGAGTAACTCCGATGGCATATGGAAGATTCATCTGTGGATCTTCATCTACGGCAAGTACAGAATACCCCCTTGCAGTGAAGAGATGAGAAAGCAGCGAGGTGATAGTAGTCTTTCCAACACCTCCCTTACCGGTTATCACAACCCTGAATCCCTGATGGTTCATTTTATTTTCCTCCCTGACGATTTTGGTCTGTTTTCATGTTATTGGGATCTTCATCTCCCTTCTGGAGATGTATCTTCTTCTGCACTCAGGACACATGTTCCTGATATCTTCATTGATCTGTGGATCCAGCCTGCTTTGTATCTCATGCATGAGTTTTTCCGGTGCAAATGGCTTATTACAGGAAGAACAGGTCATCATTGGCACGGTGGTGCCGGACCATGATCTCATTACCCGGTCCTTTTCTGTGTCCTCAAATACGATGGCATTTGTAGGACAGACTCTTGCACAGGCAGCACAACCTGCACAGTCTGGATTGTGTTCATAAAATGGAGTATTGACAACAGTGAACGGACCACGGTTAATGAAGTTGATCGCACATGTGCCCATTATCTCGCTACATACCCTGACGCATAGCCCGCAAAGGATACATTTTCCAAGAAGTGGATCATCATGAACAATTTTTTTGAGAAATCTTGTCTTTGTTACTCCATATTTTGCAGCCATCTCTTTGATAACCTCAGATTTTGGTGCCTCGGCAAGGTAGAGTTCAAAGAGAATATTACGGTGTTTTATCACCTCCGGAGTATCAGTCAGGATCTCAAGCCCGTTATGGACCTTTATGGTGCATGCCGGGGTCATCTCGGTCTTTCCGCATGTTACTACCTCAACCATGCAAAGCCTGCATGATCCATATGGATCAAGTGCTTTTTCATAGCAGAGATGAGGTATGTCAATCTTCAGCCTCATGGCGGTGAGAAGAAAAATCTCGCCCTCTTCTGCCAGGTACTGGTTTTTGTTGATGGTGATAGTAACCATCCTTTTCCTGCCGTTAACTGGCATATCAGGCCTCCAGCAGCTCGTCATACTCCTCTTTAAAATACTGCATGGTCGTCAGAACAGGGTTTGGTGCCGTCTGTCCAAGACCACACAGGGATGTCTTCTGAACGGTCTCAGACAGTTCCTTAAGCAGATTCAGATCTTTTACCGTTCCTTTCCCTGCAATTAACCGGTTCAGGATTAAAAGCATGTGTTTTAGTCCCTCCCTGCATGGCACACATTTGCCACATGACTCACCAGAGGCGAAACTGATGAAGTACCTGGCGATATCTGCCATGTTTGTATCCTCGTCCATCACCACAAGCCCGCCTGATCCCATCATGGTCCCGACTTTATTCAGGCTCTCATAATCTACCGGAGTATCAAAGAGCCTGACAGGGATACAGCCTCCTGATGGCCCCCCTGTCTGAACAGCCTTAACCCTTCTTCCCTGGGCTCCTCCATTTCCGATATCAAAGATAATTGTGTTCAGGGATGTTCCAAGGGGTACCTCAACCATTCCTACATTATCTACCTTTCCGACAAGGGAAAAGACCTTTGTCCCGGTATTTCCTTTTGCCCCGACTGATGAGAACCAGGATGCCCCCTTTGCAATGATGACCGGGACATTGCACCAGGTCTCAACATTGTTAAGATCAGTGGGCCGGCCAAATACACCTTTTTCAGTCAGCCGTGGTGGCCTGATCCGCGGTCTTCCGGTCTTTCCTTCGATGGATGCAGCAAGGGCGGTTGATTCTCCGCAGACAAATGCGCCTGCACCAGTTGCTATCTGGATATCAAAATCAAACCCCGAATTCAGGATATTTTTTCCAAGTAATCCAAGAGATCTCGCCTGGTCAAGAGCTACCATGAGCCGTTCTATGGCAAGAGGGTACTCAGCTCTTATGTAGATCAGCCCCTCATGAACCCCCATTGCATATGCACCGATAAGCATGCCTTCAAGTAGCATGTGGGGATCGCTCTCCATCTCGTTCCGGTTCATGTACGCTCCCGGATCTCCCTCATCTGCATTGCAAACGATATATTTCTCTTCACCGCTGGCCTTTTTGGTAATCTCCCATTTGATTCCTGCAGGAAAACCAGCGCCACCACGTCCCCTGAGCCCGGATCTTTTCACCTCTTCGATTACTGCTTCAGGTTCCATGCTGGTGATCGCCTTAAATGCTGGAAAATATCCTCCTGTCCCGATGTACTCCATGATATCTTCTGGATTAATAAGCCCGCAGTTTCGGAGAATTATCTTTTTCTGGTTTGCAAAAAATGGTATCTCATCATAATCCTTTATACCATCAAAACCCCCTCCATGCACAAGACTGCCGGTGATATGGTCCCAGTCCTGGATTTTGCACAAGGCAAGCTCTTGTGGAACCCTGCCTTCCATCGCAAGGGAGATGATCCGTTCTGCATCATCAGGCTGAACTTTATGTAAAAGAACCAGGGATTTTCCTGGTATACTAACAGATACAATGGGTTCTTCTTTACAAAAGCCGATACAACCGGTCTTTACAAGAGAGATGTCGGGGTATTCATCCTGGATAATCTTTTTCATCCTTTCATACAGGGCCATCCCACCGACTGCAATCCCGCATGATGATGTTCCAACCCCTATTCGTGGCCTTCCAGGCTGAATCTTTATAAGACCCTCTCTTCTTGCAGATTCAAGATCTCTGGCAGACTGGATCTTCATCGTTTCCACCCATATCTTGTCAATATCTCAGGAATCTTCTCAGGTGTAACATATCCGTAAAGGTCCCCGTCGACATGCAGGACAGGGGCCATACTGCATGCTCCAAAACATCGTGCAATCTCGACGGTGAACTTATTATCAGGAGTTGTCTCGAGGTACTTTCCGTCACTGGAATCACCACTAAGCCCAAGGTGCTCCTGGATTGACTGAAGTATCTTTTCTGCCCCTTTCACATGACACGGAGTCCCCATGCAGACGGTTATAAGATGTTCCCCGACTGGTTTCAGACTGAAAAATGAGTAGAATGTGACAAGGGAAAAGAGGTCTGACAGAGGGGTATCTAACTTTTCTGATACCAGTTTCAGCGTATCCATGGGAATATGCTTCTCTTTTATCTGTACCTCCCGCAAAATTCCAAGGGTCCTGCCCGAAGGGTATGGATATCTCCCAATAATTTCATCAAGCGTCCTTTCATCCATTATACTCTCCAAAAAAATGTCAGATGTTTAATGCCTTCCGCTTCCGGTTTATCTCTGCCTCAAGCAGGTCAGCGGTCTTCATTGGGTCTGGTTCAACTGCAAAGGCAGAATTTGTTATCCCTTTCACCCCCTCGGCGAGCAGATTTAAGACATTCTGACTTCCAAAGATCTTTGGCGGTATACCAAGGACGGTGTAGACTCCGGAAGCTACAAAGTAAGTTCCAATGGAGATGGCTTTTTGTGAGTACCATTCAGGTGCAGCACCACCAATCGGCAGATCTCCTATTCCGACCCCCAGTTCTTTTGCAATGTTTGCCGCCAGAACAAGAATTCTTGAGCAGTCTACACAGGAACCCATGTGCAGGACGGGTGGGATACCAAGAAGTTTGCAGACCGATGCCAGTCCTTCTCCTGCAAGTTCGGCAGCTTCAGGAACTAAAAGTCCTGCCTTTCCACAGGCAATTGCAGCACATCCGGTCTCTACAACCAGAATATTGCGCCTGATAAGCTCTTTTGCAAGGGTAATATGACCATGGTCCTGTTTAATCCTGGGATTATTACAACCGACAATACCAACACATCCCAGGATCTTTCCGGCGACAATGGCGTCGATGAGCGGCTTATATGTCCCTCCAAGAGCTTTTCTTATCGTCTCTTCTGAGAACCCTGCCATCACTTTCATCGGACGCTCTGGAATCCTTACACGGTCCCTGTTCCTGTTTGGATAGTTCTCAATTGCCAGTCTGATGATCTCCTTTGCAGTATCAACGGCATTTTCAGGATTAAATTCCATGTAAATGGAACCAATAATCTTTGTTTTAGTGCTGGTAGTGATAACCTTCGTATGATAACAGCCTGCAGTTGCAGGGACTGACGGGAAGATGCACTGGTAATCAACTATCATGGCCTCTACTGCCCCGGTTGCGATAGCAAGTTCCTGGTCAAGGAAGCTGCCTGCAATCGGAATCCCTGACCTCATCAGGAGTTCATTTCCAGTGCAACACATACCTACAAGATTAATCCCTTTTGCACCTTTATCTTCGGCCATCTTTTTTATCTCAGCCTCTTCTGCTGTATTTACGATAACCTGCGATAAAAGAGGGTTGTGGCCATGAAGAACTATGTTGACTTTGTCATGGCTAAGAGTTGCAAGATTTGTCACCGAGGTGACAGGTGTGGGCGTTCCAAAAAGGATGTCAGAACACTCAGTTGCTGCCATGGAACCGCCCCACCCGTCAGAGAGTGAGGTCCTCATTGCATGCAGAAGCAGGTTTACATAATCCGCATCCACTCCCATGTGAACCCTGTGCATTGCCTCAACAATTTCCCGGTCAATGCTGCGTGGCATAATTCCTGTTTTTCTCCAGATCTCTCTTGTCTGCTCAGGTGCCCTCTCTGAGAGCTGGAGCCGGTTTTTTAACGTTCCAAACTCTTCAAGTATTCCGATCGCAAGTTCCCTGGCAATATCAAGGTTATCTCTTCCTTCGGTTGCAATCCCGTACTCTTCCGCTACAAGTTTAAGCTTTTCAGTATCTGTGATCCTGTACCCTTGTGCTTCTCCTTCAGCAGTCTTTAAAAGAACCTCAACCACTTCTCTTCCATGATCTGAATGTGCAGCAGCCCCTACACAGAGATCATCAAGCAGGTTTCTGGCAACGATGGTATCTACGTCTGCACCACAGACTCCATGTGATGTTTTTCCGCCAAATGGATCTACTCTGCATGGGCCCATGGCACAGTTATTGCAGCAGACCCCAAGCTGGCCAAATCCACACTGGGGCTGCTGCAGGGCAAACCGGTCCCATGCGGTCTGTACCCCTTCTTCCAGGGTTTTTCTGATTATCTCCTGGTCAGTTCTGTCTGATGCTCTTCTCTCTGCTTCTGCCCTGATATCCTGGTTTGTCATATCTTCACCCTCCTCTCACGATAATGATGCTAATGATGCAATTTTTTCCATTACAGCCTGAAATGCCTGGATATTTTCCGGAATAACAGGAACCTCTCTGTCAGCTCCCCTTGATGTAATCAGCCTGGTGGTAAAATCTGTCCTGGCAACTCGGATAAGATCATTTACCTCCCCGAATTCAAGGGCAGAGGTTTTACAGGCCTGCACACATGCCGGAATTCCCCCTTCTTCAAGCCTTCCGATACAATTGTCGCATTTTGCATTGACTTCTCGTTCCAGTCCGGGGACAGGAACTTTTTGAAACTGTATTATTCCAAATGGACAGGCCATGGCACATACGGCACATCCGATACATTTCAGGTAGTCAACAAGAACAGAGCCGGTATCCTCGTCCCGGAAAATAGATCCGGTCGGACAGACCTGCATACAGGGAGCAGGGTCACAATGCCTGCACCGGTTTGGGAATTTCAGGTAGTTGTCGATGGCTTCGACAAAGATGCGTGGGGAGGATCTTGTTTTTTCCTGGATCGAAGAAAGCAGATCCTTACTCTCCTAATGTTCAATTGCACAGGCCACTTCACAATG
>JAAYPD010000071.1 GCA_012520015.1 Methanomicrobiales archaeon | reverse complement strand
GCAGTAGACGGGCTTGAAGAGATAATAAGGGTCTCTGACGGTGTTATGGTTGCACGTGGAGACCTTGGTGTTGAGCTCTTACTTGAAGAGGTTCCATATTTTCAAAAACTCATCATAACAAGCTGCAACAAGGCAGGAATACCGGTTATCACCGCCACAGAGATGCTGGAGTCCATGGTCATCAGGGGAAGACCTACAAGGGCCGAAGTGACGGATGTGGCCAATGCCATCGTGGATGGGACAGATGTGACCATGTTGTCAGCCGAGACATCGATAGGGAAACACCCTGGCCAGGCGGTGTCCATGATGGCAAGGATAATTGTTGAGACAGAAAAACATCTTCCGTACCCTCGTATCCTTGATGAACGGGCCGGATGGCAGGAGAAGAATGTGGAGGGTATCATCAGCTACCGGGCCTGCAATATTGCTGAAGAACTGGGCAGTCCGGCAATTGTTGCTTTTACAAGATCAGGGCTTACAGCAGAACGTGTATCAAGGTGCAGGCCCGGAGCCCCGGTCCTTGCACTCACCCCCGACCCGGCGGTTGCAAGAAAACTACTGCTATGGTGGGGTATTCAGCCGGTCATATCTCTTCCGATAACCTCTGCTGATGAGCTCTTCAGTGCCGCGATAAAGATTGCAAAAGATACAGGTATAGGAAGCTCCGGCGAACAACTTGTAATCATCGCCGGTAACTTTTCAGGCAGGGAAGGGAGGACGAACATGGTAAAGGTTGAAGAGATAACATAACCGGATGGATTCATGACCGAATGAATTAATGCCTGTTCAGTCAAACAGGAGCGTTCGAAACTTACCTGAGCCCGACGGCTCTTCACCAGTCTTCACCGGCCTGACCGGCTCATGCTGCCCGGTTTTTAAGAGGTCAGGGAGCAGGGAAAAACTGCATCTTTTTCTTGTCTCATGCCAGGCGGCACATCGCTCCATTATACAAGGCTCCTTGTCAAAAGGGCAGAACAGGGTTTTTTCTTTCATATAAATCCTTTAACAGATTCAGTCTCATCCCTGACATACTTTTCCGGCTGATCCTTAACAAATAACCATGATATTAACAAAAGGACAGAGCTTACAAGAATGACTGTCAGGAAGACCAGGTAATAAGTCCCGGTCTCTGGAACCTCCCATAACTCTCCCTGGTACATCATGCTGACCCCGGATGTTGCAAGTATGGTTCCGGTGATGATTGGCCCTGTCATTCCTCCAAGCGTCTGCATACTCTGGATTATCCCGGTGGCTTCTGCTGTCCTGTCTTCGCTAACATAATCCATCACCCCTATCAGATCTGCCGTTGCAACCATGGACATCCCAAATGAGAACAAGGTCCAGGCAATAACCAGGGTGACAATTGATAACGGGGAAAGGTAGAGCAAAACCCCTGCACCAAGCAGTAGAAGAGATCCAAGTATACATGGAGGCCTGCAACCGGTAACCGGAATCATCCGCCCTGTCAATGGCCCGGCAATCATATCACACAAGGCTCCCGGAATCAGTATCAGGCCGACCATGGCAGCAGTGAGTCCCAGTCCTGAAGGAAGGCGGATTATAAATGGCATCATCTGGAGCAGGGTAAAAAACGCGATTATTGTCAGAAACCCGATCACCATGAATACCATAACAGGACGCATCTTCATCAGCTTAAAGTCTGCAAGTGGACTTGGTGCCCGCCTCTCAACAAACACGAAGACACTCATCCCGGCAACTGCACAGGCAAGGACAAACATCCCAAAAGGACTGAACCGTTCTCCGGGTGGCAGGGAGAAGAACCACAGGAATAAGAACAGGAAGAAGATAAGGGAGATAAGGCCTGCATAATCCAGTGAGCCCCGGGTGATGACTTTGTCATCATTTTTTACATACTTCCAGACCAGGAGCACAAGGATGCATGACGCCGGGATAAGAACCATGTAAGTCACCCTCCAGGAGAAGAGGCCGGTGATGAATGAACCGGTTATAACACCTATAAAAGTTCCTGCACCGTACATGGCGCTGATAACTCCTATACCAGTATCAGCCATCGTCTCCGGCAATTGCTCCTTTATTATTGCATACCCAAGTGGAAAAGCCGCAATTCCCGCACCCTGCAATGCACGGGAAAAGAGCAGTACCCAGATATCCGGAGCAAAAACCCCTCCGAAAAGGCCTGCACAGTATACAAGAAGGCAGATGACAAGCAGGCGTTTATGACCGTACATGTCACCCGCGGTCCCGACAAAAGGAGAAGCTGCCGCTCCGACGAGCAGGACTATAGGAAGAATCCAGGACTCGTAGATGCCAGGGACAGAAAATTCATGCTCTATCTCAGGAAGGGCGGCGGTTAACATGGATTCGCCAG
>JAAYPD010000070.1 GCA_012520015.1 Methanomicrobiales archaeon | reverse complement strand
CAAAAAAGGTGCAACCTGCTGCAAGTGCACCTTCAGCGCTGGCAATATTCCCCTGCATAAAAGCAATCCGGCTAATACTCGATCACCACTTTCATTGGTTCATAAGGTTTTTCAGGTACCCACCTGATTGCCTGATCCGGGCAGATTAATGCACACACACCGCATAAACGTCTTCCATATAATCCCTGGAGCCGGCAGTTCGGGCATCGTTCAGGCTGATCCAGCTCAGGCACGTAAATCCCTCTGCGGTTTGGACGACTCCCGGGACTGTAAATCTTATAAGGGCAGACCAGTGTGCACAGGTTGCACCCTTTACACCGGGACTCGTCAATCTCAAGTTTCATGATACATATAATCGAAGGTACTTTTTAATCCGCTGTACAAAATATAAATCATTCATACAATTATTACTTGAATTTGCTAATACATGTAGGCCTGATAACACTAAAAATAACTGCCAGCAATGAAAATTCTCCATCAGTAATTATCCTGAACTGTATAATCTGGAAAACAAGAATTGCAGTTATTTGATATTGAAACAGGCATTTTCCAGAACGTCACGGGAAAGTATTTCAGAACGATCATCATCTCCGGTTTTTTTGAGTGGAATACATGTCCTTAAACACTGCATGTGCATGCTCTTCAACTACAGCAAAGAGATCCCCGCCATGGGCATCCATCGCAACAGTGAGAGGGAGCTTGTCAAGCTCAATAACCCATACCGCCTCTGCCATCCCAAGTTCCGGATAAAAGACCCCGGCAAGTTTCATCCGTGCTGCCGCAAGATTTGCACATCCACCAGTAAAGGCAAAATATACTGCTCTTCCCCTGAGTTGATCCCTTACCTCTGCAGACATGCCCCCTTTTCCGATAATTCCCCTGATTCCTGCATCCAGCATAAATCCGGTAAGCCTGTTCATCCTTGCAGAGGTTGTAGGTCCGGCGACTACAATCCTGTTCTCTGATATAACCGGGCCACAATGATAGATGACAGCCCCTTTTGAGTCAAAAGGAAAGCCATCCTCCATAATCTTCAGGTGTGCCTCGTCGCGTGCAGTGTACACTGTTCCTGATAATGTGACCATCTCTCCGGCCTTGAGTATGAGTACTTCGTCGCCAAGCGGGGTTTTCAGATGTTTCATAAAGAGACCTCCACAGTCCTGCGCCTTGCAGCCCAGCACTGAATATTTACCGCAACCGGAAGGGAGGCAGTATGACATCCGGCCGTCTTCACCTTCACTGCAAGGCAGGTGGTATCCCCCCCAAGTCCCATTGGCCCTATTCCAAGCCTGTTAACCTGGTTGCAGATATCCTGTTCATAATCTGACATCTTATCAACTGGTTCCAGCAATGCTTCTTTTGCAAGGGATGCAGCAAGATCAAAAGTGCCACCAATACCAATACCAAGGATTACAGGCGGGCAGGGCCGGCCTCCTGCAATAAGCATGGTCTCCACGATAAACCTGGGGATACTATCCTTGTCTGATGGATTCATCATTGCTATCCTGGACACATTCTCTGATCCCGCTCCCTTGGGAAGTGCTGTGATGGTAAATTTTTCTCCGGTTTTTACATGAACCGGAGGCATTCTAAGTCCTGTATTTGTCCCTGTATTCTCCCGGCTTAAAGGATCAACAAGGTTAGGGCGAAGGGGTACTTTATCTGTGGCATTTACTATTCCGGTAAATACTGCCTGTTCCATCTCAGGAACCCAGGTTATACCAGGGGGGATGGTTACATATATGACAGGAATACCGGTGTCCTGGCAGATGGGAGCTGACCGTTCTTCTGCAAGACAGATGTTTTCAATGATGTTTTCAAGCTCTTGTCTTGCAACAAGAACAGACTCGGTGTTTAGCGCATGCACAAGCCTGGCCTTCACATCCTCAGGAAGAAATATTTCTGCATCCCTGACAGCCTTTTCTGTAGCGTCTGAGATTTGTTTAAAGAGATCAGGATCACCGGAATTTGACATACAGTATATATCTGTGTAAATACGGGTATAGAACTGATCAGGAATGATCAAAAAAAAATGAAAAAGAGACTTCAGGATTCCTGTTTCATCTCGACGACAAGATGAGTCGGGGAAGGGAGCTTGTGACCGCCGTGACGGAGAGCATCCTTGATCTTCTCAAGACCTGCCGGGTTTGAAAAAACGGTAAAGATCTTCTGGTT
>JAAYPD010000069.1 GCA_012520015.1 Methanomicrobiales archaeon | reverse complement strand
TTCACCTGGATAAGTGGTTATCCATTTGCTGTTGATTATTCCAGGGGTATTGCATTTTACAATCCCGGAGAAACCACGGCGGTAGACATCCTTGCAAGGAAGGAAGCAGATGCTGCACTCATCATGGCAAGTGATCCTGGTGCTCATTTCCCCCGTGTCTGCTCTGAACACCTTACACAAATTCCAACAATACTCTTTGACCCTTACCCAAGTGCAACAACCCATCTCTGCACCCTGCAGATCCCAACCGCTGTGAACGGTATCGATGCGGCAGGTACTGCGTACCGGATGGATGGAATCCCGATCATGACCCGTAAGTTCATGGAGACCGGGTATCCGACTGACACAGAGCTCATGCAGGAGATTTATGACCGGATAAGGAAGGTGAAGGATAATGCATGAGATTCTTATTAAGAACGCTTTTGTCATCGACCCTGTCCAGGGTATCCACGGGGATATCATGGATATTCCCATCCGGGAAGGCAGGATCGTGGATAAGGTGTCAGGGAACTGCGAGGTTATTGACGCCGGCGGAAACCTCACTCTTCCAGGAGGAATAGATTCCCACACCCATGTCTGCGGGACTAAAGTGAACTTTGGCCGGTACATGAGTCCGGAAGACATGAGGGCAGGGAGAACTCCGCGTCGGGGAGCCATGTATCCAACATCTGGTTACACCGTCCCGACAACCTATGGAAACAGTTACCGGTACAGCAGAATGGGTTACACAACTCTTCTTGAAGGGGCCATGGCCCCCCTGGAGGCACGCCACACCCACGAAGAGTTTGCTGCAACACCCATGCAGGATATGCTTGCCAATACCTTGTTTGACGGAAACTGGAGCCTGTTTGAGGCAGTCGCGGACAAAGACATCAGGCAGGCTGCTGCGGTCATCGGGTGGACCTTGTCTGCTGTCAGGGGTTTTGGGATAAAACTTACAAATCCGGGTGGAACTGAAGCATGGGGATTTGGCGATGATCTTTCAGGTATTGATGAACCGGTCCCGAACTGGGATATTACCCCGCGTGACATAATAGACACATCAATAAATGCCTGTGAGTTTCTCCACCTTCCCCACTCGGTGCATCTTCACTGTAACAATCTTGGTATGCCTGGAAATTACAGGACTACCCTTCAGACCATTGATATTCCATCTGATCTCAATCCAGACCGACAGACCCTCTACCTGACCCATGTACAGTTTCACTCCTATGGGGGAAGTACCTGGAGTGACATCTGCTCTGAGGCAGGAAAGGTTGCATCATCGGTAAATGCCAAACCACAGATCGTTATTGATATGGGTCAGGTCATGTTTGGCAGGACCATGACCATGACCGCAGACGGGCCGATGGAGTTCAGGCTTTACACGCTTCACCATAACAAATGGAGTAACCATGATGTAGAGCTCGAAACCGGCTCAGGGGTAATTCCTGTGTATTATAGCAGGAAGAGTGCGGTTAACAGCATCATGTGGGCAATAGGTCTTGAGCTGGCCCTGCTTGTCAAAAATCCATGGCAGTGTATGCTCACAACTGATAATCCTAATGGGGCTCCTTTTGTCAAGTACCCGGAGATCATCGGTCTTTTAATGTCAAACAAGTACAGGGAGAAAGAGATCGGCCAGGTCCACAGACTTACGACTGAGAGAACATCCCTTGGTACCATCGATCGAGAGCTGAGTTTTGAAGAGATTGCTGTGATGACAAGGGCAGGACAGGCAAAGGCTCTTGGCATCATCGACCAGGGTAAGGGACATCTTAAAGAAGGTGCCCTTGCAGACATAGCGATATACCCGGTAAAGCCTGATCAGACTGATCCCTCCCTGCAGTATGAAGAAGTCATCGGGGCATTTCAGCAGACCCTGTACACATTGAAGGATGGAATTGTCGTAAGCAGGGACGGGGAAGTAGTAATCAGGGGTGTTCCAAACCGGACTTTCTGGGTAAAGGCCGATCTTCCTGGTGACATGGATGTTATGAAAAACCCAAGATTTGTTGAGAAGTTCTCAAGGTACTACTCTGTGGACCTTGAGAATTACATGGTGCAGGATGAGTATGTAGAGCGTGGTGTTGTGATGAATACCCGGCCTGAATAAATTTATTTAATGTCACATCTTTGTCACATCTTATGGGTAACTAACCTGGTTGGAGAAATTATGAAAAACGTCGCATTTTCCACCAAATGAGGAACTTTGGAGTCGCTCTTGTACCGGATGAACTATTATGATGCAGGTAACTCTTACGATGAAACCCAGGGCAAAACCTTTCCTGCCCATTGAAGCGGAGATGATCATCCCCATGAACTTTATCGGCAGCCGTGAACTCTTTGTCTGGGAAGGTAACAAGAAACGCCGCCTTGAGGAGGTATTCACCGTCAGAAAAGAAGGGAATGTAAACTCACCGGAGAATATCGTTGTAATTCTCAGGGGAGATACAAGCCGGATAAAACGGGTTGGTGAGTACATGTCATCAGGGACAATAACCATCGAAGGTGATATCGGGATGCATTGTGGCAATTTCATGCGTGGAGGAAATATTGTGATTCATGGGAATGCCGACGGATGGCTTGGTCGTGAGATGCGTGGAGGATCTATCCTCTGCCATGGAAATGCCGGTGATTATTGTGGTTCCGGGTACCGGGGTGAAAAGCGTGGGATGCGTGGCGGTAAGATAGAGGTTATGGGCGATGCCGGCGATTACCTTGGCGAATACCTGACCGGTGGGGAGATCCATGTGCACGGGAATGCAGGGATGTTTGCAGGTGCAGAGATGCGTGGAGGGATATTGCGTATCGATGG
>JAAYPD010000068.1 GCA_012520015.1 Methanomicrobiales archaeon | reverse complement strand
TGGAACTTCATCTCTGTTCCAAGAAAGCTTGCACCAGGCAAGGATACTGCAGCGATCTTCGGAATTATAGGTGAGCGGGACCGTGTCTGTGGTTCGCGAGTAGATCCAGACTGCATCAAGCGGCTTGATCTGGCTGGATGAAGTCATGGTAATCCACTGCCCGGTGACTGCATCAAACTGGAAGATACTGTGACCGTCCACCTGTATATGGCTGAAGATCGCTGCAGTATCCTTGCCTGGTGCAAGCTTTCTTGGAACAGAGATGAAGTTCCATCCTGGGTAAATCCGGATAGAATCAACCGGCTGAGGACCGCTTCCCACCGTAATAAACCCGGGCTTTACCCTGGTATCAGATGCCCCGAACTGGTTTGAGGCGGTAAGGGTTACAGTGTATGTCCCGTCATTTCTGTAGGTGTGTATGGGGTTTGCGATATTGTGACAATCTGTTTCAGAAGTGCATGAAGCATCTGCCGGGATAATTCCGTCACCAAAGTCCCAGTACCACATGGTTGGCCCGCCAGTTGAGAGGTCAGTAAACTGAACAGTCAGGGGAGCTGCACCACTTCTTGGAGCTGCCGAGAAATCAGCCTGAATGCCTGGCTGAGGTGAGCTGCCAAAGTCAAGATCCTTGCGGATTATCCGTTCACCACCACGGGTGATGACCTGTGTTGCTCCTGCCTTAATATTTCCAATCCAGAATGATATCGTTCGCCCGGCATCTGCTTCAGTTACCGGAACTATAAGGCGTGGATCATCAGGTGACTGTCCTGGTGTCCCGTATGAACCTGCGTACCTTGTTACATAAGTGGTAACAGGGGTATTATCGATCTTTGCCTGGATCATGGTCCCAATCGGGGCAGATCTACCATCAATCTGGACGTACCCATAGAACTCGTACGGACTCATTGGTGGAATGGTGGTAAAGGTCAGGTCCTGCCTGAACCTGCCGCCACTGGTTATCTGGAAGGTCTGGCCTGCGGCATAATCACCTTCCATGAAAGTGATGTGCTTTCCGATATCATTAACCGTTATCTGAACACGTAATGCAGGATCAGTATCGTACTGCCCTCCGTACTGCCCGCTCTGGGTGATCTCAAGGCTGCCCCTGACCACGCCATCAATAACCGCCTTAAGGACTGTTCCCTTTGCCGCTGGCTGGCCATCGATGGTAACAGAACCATAGAACAGAAGGTCTGGCAAAGGTTGTGCATAGACAAAGTTTAGTGGCTGCTCCATCAGTGAACCGTCACCTGTTACGGTAATGGAAGGTGCTCCCTGTATCCCATCGCTCCAGAAAGAGATCTGGCGCCCGATATCAGCCTGGTTTATTTTAACTGTCAGCTGGTCTCCGAAACTACCCGAACTTCCGTAATATCCCTGCTGGGTTGTAACAATAGAGTCCTTGGTTACTCCGTCGATCTTGGCGATGATCTCAGTGCCTACCGGTGCAGGGAGATAGTTGAAGGTTACCGGGCCATAGAACTGGTACGGCGTGAACGGAGTCACAGGTTCAAGAGTGTAGATGAAGATGTTCCATCCGCCAAACCTGTCATCCTGCCAGACAATCTTGTCGACGCAGATGTCAGGTCTTATCTGGTTTCCTGGTCCTACACATACAGCATAGGTCTTTGGAATCTGGAGATCAACCATGTAGATATCACTGTTGTTCTCCTGGTCGTACCTGGTCCAGACGATCTTGGACCCTGATACAGCAGGCTCTACATTATCGAGATCATCAAAGGTGACGGCAGTTGTCATTTCCTTTTTGATATCATACATGAAGACGTCCCATTTCCCGTTCCGGTTATCTTCCCAGACGACAAAATCACCAGATATACGTGGATTTTGCTGGATATGGGTGTCACGGGTTACCTGTACGGTTTTATCGGTCTTGTAATTGTAGATGTAGATGTTCCAGTCATTTTTGTTGTCATCAAGCTGCTGGTAGGTGATCCAGTCTCCGTCGATGTCAGGGTTTGCCTTGTCCTTGCCATTTGGATTGATGTATACCGGCCTGGCGCTGGTTCCTACTTTTACAATGCCGATATCCCTGATGTCATCATTTCCAAAGTCTTCAAAGACAACCATGTCCTGGGAGACTGCCGGTTTGAACTTGTTGGTGGTATCTACGTACACAGGGGTTTCCTTGTGCATCGGGATATTGTACGAGTAGATGTCAGAGTTTTTGTGTCTGCTGTCATCCCATACGATGATACCTCCTGAAATGTCCGGGTTATTCTGGTCACTGTTTATATTGGCGACCATCTGCCTGTTTCCTGATTTCATATCATAAAACCAGACTTTTCCCTGTCCTTCATACTGTGTCCATGTGACATACTGTTCGTCCACCTTTGGATCCCAGTCAAAGATTGAGTCATAGGTCAGTTGTTCTTCAATACCAGGGGCTTGTGCAATCATCGCTTCAGCCGAAAAACTCGCAATAGGTTCAAACTCGACTTTGTCATCCTCTGCAATGCAGGGTGCAAGCAGCAGGAGTGACAGAACCATCATTAATATCGGTGCAATTTTCATGGGTTTTCCTCAAAAATTGTAATTTATTCTCCTTATATGCCTATAGCGGCAAGATCTCCCTCTTCACTCATGTATATCCAGTACCCGTATCCCGGATAAAGGACATTGGCATTGCTATCAGGAACGTTCATAATGGTGCCCTGGTACCGCTGGATAGAGGAATCAAATCCTATAACATAAATCCACTGGTCTTTTACTGACAGCAGGGCGTTTTGTGCAGGAACCGTGTTCAGGCTGGTAACCCCGAAAGTATTCCAGCCCTTGACAAGTTTCCTGGTAGGTGGAATCTGAAGGGCGTCCCCGGCAAAGTAGAGATATACTGAGTCTTTCTTGGTAGAGTAGATCCAGACCGAATCAAGTGGGTTTATGACCGTTGTCGCACTAACGGTCGTCCATGATTTTGTTCTTGGATTGTAGGCAAAGATACTGTGACCACCTACATCAACATGACCAAAGAGGGCTTTTGCTGTATTTTGTCCGTCTTCAAGCATCTTTGGAATTGAAATAAAGTTCCATCCCTGGTTGAGGCTTATCTGTGCTTCTGGCGGGCTGACAATTCCAGCTGTAATCAGGTTTTGTTTAACAACTGTCTTGGTCTGCCCGTTCCACAAAGTTGTCATCAGGCCGACTGAATAAACCCCGTTCCTGGTATACACGTGGGTCGGATTTTTTTCAGTAGATGTTGATCCATCTCCAAAGTCCCAGTACCATGACTTTGGACTTCCGGATGATTTGTCTGTGAACTTTACAGAGAGAGGTATTGTTCCCTGGGTCGGGCTTGCAGAGAAGTCAGCCGCGG
>JAAYPD010000067.1 GCA_012520015.1 Methanomicrobiales archaeon | reverse complement strand
TGGTTTGTTAGAATACCACATAAAGCAGCATTAAAAGCAGCAAAAGAGGTCAGGTGGTATCCTGAACACATGTTCCTTCGGATGGAGAACTGGATTACACAGATGGAGTGGGACTGGTGCATCTCAAGGCAGAGAATCTTTGCAACACCGATACCTGTCTGGTTATGCAGGGATTGTGGAGAGGTTATCCTGCCAGAGGAAGATGAGCTCCCTGTTGATCCGACGGTGGATGTACCAAAACGTCCCTGTCCAAAATGTGGCAGCTCTAAGTTTGTTCCTGAGACTGATGTCCTTGATACATGGATGGATTCATCCATATCTGTGATGCATGTAACTGGCTGGGAAGGAAAGGAGAGAGTGCCACCACTTTTCCCTGCACAGATAAGGCCACAGGGGCATGACATCATCAGAACATGGGCATTTTACACGATACTCCGGGCAGTCTCCCTCACCGGTGGCAGACCATGGGAACAGATCCTGGTAAATGGTATGGTGCTTGGAGAAGACGGGTTTAAGATGAGCAAGAGCAGGGGCAATGTGACTGTCCCTGAAGAGATCCTTGAGCAGTACGGTGCAGACTCCCTTCGTCAGTGGGCTGCCCTTGGTGCAGCGACCGGGTCTGATATTCAGTTTAACTGGAATGACGTGGTTGCAGCAAACCGGTTCCTGACCAAGATGTGGAACATATCAAGGTTTGCCCTGATGCAGCTTAGTCGTGCCCAGTACAGTGCTGATGCGAAGGTTACCGCTCTTGCAGACAGGTGGCTTCTTACAAGATTGGCACTTACCGTCAGGGAGGTTTCAGATGCCCTTGAAGCGTACCAGTTTGACAGGGGCCTTAAAGCAATCCGTGAATTTGTCTGGGATGTTCTTGCAGATAATTATATTGAGATCGTAAAAGGCAGGCTTTACTCTGATTCTGCAGAACGTGACGGGGCATGTATTGCAATCCGGACATCCCTTAATGCCATCTGCCGGATGCTGGCGCCATATACCCCGTACTTTGCAGAAGAAGTCTGGTCTTTCATGGAAGAGGGCTCTGTTCACCATGAACCCTGGGTATCATTCTCTTTCGAGGATGAAGAGGCTGCATTAACTGGTGAGATACTGGTGAAGGTTATATCAGAGATAAGAAGGTACAAGCATGACAAGGGGCTTGCCCTCAATGCACCGCTTGGTGAGGTTACTGTTTATACACCGGTTCCTGTTAATGATGCAGGAGATGCCGGTCTTGCGACAAACTGCACCCTTATCTGGAAGACAGGGATGCCTGAACTGATGCAGGTAGTAAGCGGTGTCAAGTTTGACATGGGTATCATAGGCCCTGCACTCCGGGGGAAGGCAAGAGGATTTATGAAGGCGGTTGAGGCTTTACCAAAAGAGAGTCTCATTAATATCCCGTCAATGGTAACCGTCGATGGGGAGGAGATCACTGTCCCGGATGGATCTATCCTTCCAGAGCTCTCCTATACCGTTGCAGGGGCAAGTGTTGACCTGGTTCCGGTAAGTGACAGCCTGGTAATTACGATAAGCAAGTAATCACCCGGTCCTCACCCTCCAGTTAACTGTTTTTATTTTTTCCGGTGGGTTCTCTTCTTTTTCAGTTCTTCATGCCGATGCCTGATCGCCCCGGCTGCAACCTTGAGAATATGCTCAAAAGGTAATGTCCCGTCCAGGATGAGAAAACGGGTCTTATCCTCCTCCACCAGCTGCATATAATATTCATGAACCCTTGCCAGTACATCTTCCTGTTCAAAGTGTTCCCCGTTCTCTCTCCTGCCTGTCCGTTCAAGGGCTACAGAGACCGGAACTGCAAGCAGGATGGTAAGGTCAGGCATGATGGTCCATCCATCGTGGACAGAACGCAGCCAGGAAAGGGGCTCAGGGATTATGCCGTCCAGGGTGACCTGCTGATAGACAAACCTGCTGTCAATATACCTGTCAGAAATTACAAGGCGGTTTTCTGCAAGGGCAGGTCTTACAACTTCTCTCAGATGGGCTGCATGGTCAGCAACAAAAAGAAGGGCCTCAGCTATGGGATCAGACTGTTCCCTGATGGCACGCCCGACTGCCTCCCCGATCCATGTCGAGCCAGGTTCACAGGTGATAACCGGGTCAAGGTCTGAAAGGCAGGGTCCAAGGGCTTTGTGAAGTGTTGACTTTCCACTCCCGTCAATGCCTTCTATTGTGACGAGCAGAATGTCCCTCTCCTGATGTACTCAACCGGTATATTACCGTTATGAACGGCGGTTGCGATGATCGCCCCGTCAAATCCGGCATTGTCCAGTAAAGCCAGGTCTGCCTCAGATGATACACCGCCGCCCCAGAGAAGCGGCCCGGCATATGCTGATCTGAATTCAATAAGTCTTTCTTTATTCAGACCGTGCCCGGTTCCAACACCTCCGATGTCAAGGAGGATTATGGTTTCAAACCTGTACCTCTTACAGGACGAGAGAAAAAGGACCGGGTCGGTATTCCATGGAATCACCAGGCCATTTTTCATATCCACAGAAAGGACGCCGCCGGTGAACTGTTCCAGGGTATCTGCGGCGGTTTCTGTCCCGACAATATTGCTGACTTTGTCGATATACAGCATGTCATCCGGCCCACGGCAGCCACGGTCTAATAGTATGCGTTCTGTTTTTTGTGCAAGAACAGTAATAATAGCATCATGATCCCCTGTTTTACAGATTCTGTCAAGATCTGCTATGTATAAAAACCTGGGTCTAATCTGTTCAATAAACCCGGCAGGCTCAGTCGTGTCTGCGTGCATTGAGTTCACAGGAACATAATAATCCCTCATGCCGCTCTTTCCATGAACTACCTGACCAGATTTCAGGTCTGTGGCAAGATATAGGTCCATATTACAAACGTAATCACTATTTAGATACCGGTTCCATAAAATGTATGCAGTTGCTTGTCAGCCCAGCAACATTAGAAGAAGCAAAAAAAGCACTTTCTGCTGATATTGTTGATGTGAAACGCCCAGAAGAAGGATCTCTTGGAGCCTCTTTTCCCTGGATAATCAGGGCAATAAAAGAACTGTCCCATAAACCTGTGAGTGCAGCTATAGGAGATTTTGATTATAAACCAGGAGGAGCAGCCCTTACTGCCCTCGGAGCTGCAGCAGCCGGAGCAGACTTTATTAAGGTCGGGCTGATGTTTGACGGGATTGAAGAAGCGGAGACTCTTATAAAATCCGTCACGCGTGCAGTGAAGGAGACCTATCCGGAAAAATCTGTTGTTATTGCAGCATATTCCGACTGGGAACGCCTTGACACCATCTCACCCTTTGATATGGCACCCCTTGCAAAAAAAGCAGGAGCCGATATCTCGATGGTTGACACCGGAATCAAGGATGGAAAATCCACCTTTGAATTCATGGATGAAAATTGTCTATGTGATTTTACAGCATTAAATCAGAAACTTGGGATAAAAACAGCTCTTGCCGGATCATTAAAGTTTGAAGATATCGGGATACTAAAGCAGATAAACCCTGATATCATCGGGGTGAGGGGTATGGTTTGTGGTGGAGACCGCAGGGCAATGGTACAGGAAGAACTTGTTTTAAAGGCAGTCAGTATGGTTCATTAAAAATGTATATCGAGAAATTACAGGCAGAAACCGGACTTACCTTTGATGACATCCTGCTCATCCCGGCCGCTTCAGACGTGGAACCTGATCAGGCAGATGTCACCACCCGTTTTTCACGGAATATACCGTTGAATATTCCATTGGTCAGTGCAGCTATGGATACTGTCAGCACTGCCTCAATGGCTGTTGCGCTTGCACGTGCCGGAGGGATAACGGTCATACACCGGAATATGTCTCCTGAAGAAGAGGCGGAAGAGGTCAGTAAAGTCAAGCATGAGTCTGAAATAATTGAGCGTGAAGTTCTGACTGTTACACCTGACTCCCTCATCGCTGATGTTGATCGGATGATGACCGCTCATGGGATCGGTGGTGTCCCGGTTGTGGAAGATGACAAGGTAATTGGTATCGTGAGCAAGCGCGATCTTCGTGCCATGGTTATCAGAATGGGGAATAAACCGGTCAAATCGATCATGACTCATGAACCGATCGTTGCTGACGAAGGGATATCTGTAGATGATGCATTTGACCTGATGTACTCAAGGAAAGTTGAGAGACTTCCTGTTGTAGATGGCAAAGGAAGACTTACCGGTATCATCTCTATGCAGGATCTCCTTGAAAAGCGCCAGTTTCCCAATGCAATAAGGGCCAATTATGGCAACCTGCGCGTTGCAGCAGCGGTTGGACCTTTTGATCATGACCGGGCAATGCTACTCGTCGAAGCAGGAGTTGATGCCATCGTCGTTGACTGTGCCCACGGTCATAACCTGAATGTTGTGAAAAGTGTCAGGGATATTAAGGGGAGCGTCCCCGTGGATGTTGTTGCCGGCAATATTGCAACAAAAGAGGCGGCAAATGCACTTATTGATAGCGTGGATGGCCTAAAAGTCGGGATTGGTCCGGGCTCCATCTGCACAACAAGAGTGGTTGCCGGTGTTGGTGTTCCCCAGGTTACGGCAATTGCCTCGGTCGCCGAGGTTGCAAAGGATGCCGATGTCCCGGTCATCGCAGACGGTGGAATAAGGTTCTCAGGGGATGTGGCAAAGGCTATTGCAGCAGGTGCAGACTCTGTCATGATGGGCAACCTTTTTGCAGGAACAGACGAGTCCCCAGGACAGATAGTAACAATCCAGAGCAGGAAACATAAGCAATACCGGGGTATGGGTTCACTTGGTGTGATGAGCTCGGGCGTATCATCTGACAGGTACTTCCAGAAAAAGGATATTGGAAAGACTAAATTTGTTCCTGAAGGTGTGGAGGGGGTCACTCCATATGTTGGTCCTGTTGCCGATGTTATTTACCAGATAATTGGAGGACTTAAGTCTGCGATGGGATATACCGGAGCGCATGATATCAGGGAGATGCATGAAAAAACCCGGTTTATAAAGATCACCCAGGCAGGTTATCATGAAAGTCATCCTCACAATATTACCATCACCGATGAAGCTCCCAATTACCGAATCTAATAAATACTACCACTCACTAACATAGAGTTAGTGACGCTGGAACAGGCAGAGCTGTCCCGACTACTTGATATTCTTGGAAATCGTAATCGAAGAAGGATTATCGAACTTCTTCGGGAAAAGCCCTGTTTTGTAACGGAGATCTCAGAGCGGCTGACGATATCCCCTAAAGCCGTTATTGATCATCTCCAGATGCTTGAGGATGCACGTATTCTGGGATTTCGAAATGATGCCAGGAGAAGAAAGTATTACTACCTTGAGCATGACATCAGTATCCAGGTACATCTGGATGCCCAGAGCCATGATCTGATCCCGGTCATCCTCTCTGGTGAACAGCGTCTCCTCATATCTTTGCAAAAGCTAAGGCAGATGATTCATGAGCGTGATGAACTTGCCAGAAAACTGGAAGAGAAGGAACTTGAGATTGATCATCAGATAAGCGAGGTTCTCCATGATGGCAAACGTTCCGGTTGTGGTGAAGAGACCATGCTGGTATCGGTTGCTCTTGCACATGGGGCAAAGAATACCATTGA
>JAAYPD010000066.1 GCA_012520015.1 Methanomicrobiales archaeon | reverse complement strand
TGAAAGAAAAAGTCAGCCTGGAACTGATGGAGGCTGCAGGCCAGATAATCGCTGGTATTGCTCCACAACTCACCCCAGACGGCGAAATGGAGATTGTTTATGCACTTTATGGAGCCCGGGCACCGGACGATGTAGGTTCCTGTGTCTTCTCTCCTGGCCAGAATAAAACAGAAGGGTTTAGTCCATCTGTAAAGTATAACTACTCCTCTTTGATGGTATCAGGGGTCCTGACTGCTATGCGTTTCTCTCCTGACATCAGGTGCGCTTGCACCGTCAGGTATTCGGAAGAGCTGAAACTGGTGGCTGATGACATGCTGCTTGAGATCTGCACCTGTCCTGCTGGAAAAGCCCCGCCCGGTATAACCACCATGGACTGGGCTGTGGCATTTTGCAGTGAAATGGGCTCAGGTGTTCCTGATCTTCTGATCATAGAAACAGATGGTTTAGCTCCTGTCCACGCGCGATTGTTTGGTGAGAACCCTGGATCGGTGGCAACAAATCTTATTAAGATATCACAGCGCATTATTGATGCAACTCATTGAGAGAGATATATCATGGGAATAAAGCCGACTTACATAAAAAAAATCGCTACCGAACTTCTGGAGTTCCACGAAGAGAAGTTTACAAATGACTTTGACGAGAATAAGAAAGCTGTTATGGGCGCTACCAATGTCCCAAGCAAGAGGGTCAGAAACCGGGTCGCCGGATACATCACAAGAAAGATAAATACTGGGAAATTCATAAAGTAATCCTCATGTTTGAGGGTGTTTTCCCCGCATTGATTACTCCTTTTCAACGAAATCAAGGGAAGAATCTGGACCTTGATGGCCTTCGTTCTAACATAGCGCACCTCGTTGCCTCAGGGGTTCATGGTGTTGTCCCCTGCGGTTCAACGGGTGAGTCTGCAACTCTTTCTTTTGCCGAACATGAGCAGGTCGTCGAGGTAGCCATTGATGAGGTCAACGGAAAGGTGCCTGTTCTTGCAGGTACCGGATCAAACAACACCTCTGAAGCCTTGAGATTTACGAGGGCAGCGAAAGATGCCGGTGCTGATGGTGTCCTTGTGATCAGTCCGTATTACAATAAACCAAACCGATCAGGTCTGGTTAAGCACTACACTGCCATCGCCGATCTCGACATTCCAGTTGTCCTGTATAATGTTCCCGGGAGAACCGGGCAGAATATCGCCCCTGACATTGTCGCCGAACTTGCACAGCATCCTAACATCGTGGGTGTGAAGGAGGCATCCGGTGACATCAGCCAGATATCGACAATTATTGAGCTTACCAGGGACCAGGATTTTTCCGTCATCTCCGGTGATGATAATCTGACTCTTCCGATCCTTTCGCTTGGTGGAAAAGGAGTTATTTCAGTTGCTGCAAATATCTTCCCCCGCCCTTTAATTGAGATTTATGAATTAGTAAAGAAAGGAGACTACGAGGCTGCAAGAAACATCCATTTCCTGTATTCATCCCTGTTTCGTGCCATGTTTCTCGAATCAAATCCGATTCCTGTTAAAAAAGCCGCTGAACTTTTAGGCATGGCATCAGGCCCGCTCCGCCTGCCTCTTGAGGCATCAGAACAGACAACATCAAAGTTAAAAGAGGTTTTATCCAGATATGATTAAAGTCGTAATTTGTGGAGCATTTGGACGGATGGGAACCACCATTGGTGGCATTATATCCAAAGAGAAGGATATGCAGCTTGTTGGTGGTGTGGACATTAAGGAAGGAACGTTTTTTGATGCCCCTGTTGTCACTTCAGATAAATTATCAGATCTCATCTCGTCTGTAAAACCAGATGTGGTCATCGATTTTACGATCGC
>JAAYPD010000065.1 GCA_012520015.1 Methanomicrobiales archaeon | reverse complement strand
GCATCAGCCGTTAATGAAACATCTGCAACTGTTGAAGAGGTAAGAAAGACGAGTGAAGTTACCAATCAGAAGGCAAAGACTGTTTCTGAAAAGTCCCAGGCAGTTAACCAGGTTGTAAAGAGCGGTCAGACTTCTGTTGAAGAGATCATTTCAGGAATGAACCAGATAAATCAGCAGATGGAGTCAATTGCGTCAAATGTTATCCACCTGTCTGAACAGAGCCAGGCCATCGGTGAGATAATTGTAAGTGTTACAGATATTGCCGAACAGTCCAATCTGCTCGCCGTTAATGCCTCAATTGAGGCTGCCAAGGCTGGGGAGTTTGGCAGAGGTTTTGGTGTTGTAGCCCAGGAGATCAAGAGCCTTGCAGAACAGTCCAAGCAGGCAACGACAAATATCAGGAATATTCTTACTGACATTCAGCGTGGAATAAGCTCTACTGTCATCTCCACCGAGCAGGGGACAAAAACCGTTGCAACAGGAATGAAACTTACAAAAGACGCACAGGAGGCGATAGCAGTCCTTTCCCAGGGTATATCTGATGCTGCCCGTGCAGGGATTCAGATAACTGCCTCAAGCCAGGAACAGGTAGTTGGAATGGACCAGATATCCATTGCCATGGAAAATATCCGGACTGCTGCACAAAATAACCTTGAGGTCACAAGGCAGGTAGAGAAGACTGCAAGGGATCTTCATGATCTTGGGAACAACCTGAAAGAGATCACCGAACGGTTCAGGGTCTGAGTTACAAACATGGACATTAAGGACGAAGAGTTTCTAACCAGACTGCTTGCAACCTTTGGAGAAGAGGCAGCTGATCATATTCAGTCCATAATTTCCGGGATCCTGGCCCTGGAGCAGGATCCTTCCCTTTCACAGCAGACAGGGATTGAACTGGTTTATCGTGCGACGCATAGTCTTAAAGGTGCTGCACGAGCAGTCGGGCTAAAAGATATCGAAGGGGTCTGCCAGCACCTTGAATCAGTATTCTCTTCTGTTCGAAAAGGTGAATTAACCCTTAACCAGGAGGGATTTGACCTTGTACATGAGGTGGTTTTAACCCTGGAATCACTTCTTGCCGGAGATAAGCAGGTAAAGACCGCTCCTTTAATTCAAAAGCTGAAAAAAATTGTTCCTTCCACACAGTCGGCCATAAAACCCGAATTACCCAAACCAACACCCTATAAAAAAG
Organism: Methanomicrobiales archaeon; assembly: GCA_012520015.1. GTDB lineage: Archaea > Halobacteriota > Methanomicrobia > Methanomicrobiales > Methanospirillaceae > Methanospirillum. Next base: position 8,257 of record JAAYPD010000065.1, on the reverse strand, counting down.
ATGTACAGGATGAGCCTTCGAGGCCTGATGAACCTGTTGATTCAGCAGTGACAATAAAACAGGAGATCGGTTCAACAACAAAAATCAGGATATCAGAAGAACGTCTGACTTCCCTTTATGAGACTGCAGATGATCTCCTTTCATATCGTATGTCTGCAGGGACGCATATATCAGAACTAAAAAGTATTTCCCAGGTCCTTCAGGCGTGGAGATGGAACCTTAACCGTGCACTGGGCGATATAGCAAATCTTAAACGCCAGTTTCAGGAAAACAATGATCTGCTGGAGAGAATATCGGTCTTTATTGATAATTCCAGGGATAGTATAGGAGGTTGCGAGACAAGACTTGACTTTCTTATTCAGTCTATGATCCAGGATCAAAATGAGATGGGGCTGGCCATCACCCAGCTTATCGAAAGTATCAGAGATGTCGTGCTTGTCCCTTTCTCTTTACTGACTGATACTTATCCAAGAATGGTCCGTGACATTGCCCGTGAGCAGGGCAAAAAAATTTCACTTCAGATAACCGGTTCTGAGATAGAGGTAGACAGGCGCATCCTCGAAAATATCAGGGATCCGCTAATTCATCTGATCAGAAATGCCGTGGATCATGGGATCGAGACTGAAGATGCCAGGCTTTTAAGTGGAAAGCCTGCAGAAGGAAGATTATCCATCGAGATAACCCATAACCGGACTAACCAGGTACTAATCATCATTTCAGACGATGGCAGGGGAATTGATCTGCATGAAGTCACAACTGCTGCAATAGGTAAAGGATTGCTGCATGAGAATGATGCACGGGAACTCACCGATGAAGAGAAGAACCGGTTGATATTTCAATCAGGTATTACAACTTCAAGAAACATCACCGAAGTGTCAGGACGGGGCCTTGGTCTTGCTATTGTGCAGGAAAAGTTAAACCAGGTGGGAGGGGCTATTGATGTAATATCGGTCCCAGGGAAAGGCACAAAATTCTTGCTTACAGTTCCTGTAACCCTGGCAACCTTCAGGGGAATTTTGGTATATGTCGGGAATCAGCAGTTCTTTTTACCATTAAGTGAGATCGAACGGGTAGTGGTACCGGATTTATCACAAATATCGACCATTGAAGGAAGAACTGTATTGTGCCTTGAGAACGAGACGATTCCCATAGCTTTGCTTGGAGATCTGCTTGGACTTTCGACAGGGCCAGATGATTCTGTGCAATCCCGCACCATTGTTCTTGTAAAAACATCAGGCAGAAGGTTTGGGCTGGTCGTAAACCGGATCGGCGGCGTCCAGGAGATCGTGGTCAGGGACCTGGGCCCACAGCTGGAAGATATTCGTTTCGTCAGCGGTGTTGCAATTTTAGGTAATGCCATAATTGTACCGGTATTACAAATTGATGATATTGCAGAAGAGATGCAGGACAGGGCCCACGTAGGTGCTGCCGTTCAGGATATGCCATCAACTCTTTCAGGCAAAAGGAAGATCATGGTAGTTGAGGACTCCATAACATCAAGGATGTTGCTAAAAAATATCCTGGAAGGTGCAGGGTTTGAGGTTACAACTGCCGTAGACGGACTTGATGCCTTTACAAAATTAAAGGTTCTGCCAATAGATCTTGTTGTTTCGGATGTTGATATGCCACGGATGAATGGTTTTATCCTGACCGAGAAGATCAGATCTGAGAAGAAAATATCGGATATTCCGGTAATTCTTGTAACTTCACTTGATTCTAAGGAAGACAGGGAGCATGGCATCACGGTTGGGGCCGATGCGTATATCGTTAAATCAGGTTTTGACCAGGGCAATCTGCTTGAAGTAATCTCAAGGCTTATTGGAGCTGCCAGATGATAAGAGTGCTTTTGGTGGATGACTCAGATGTGTCCCTGATGGTTCTCCGGGAGATACTTGAGAAGGAGCCGGATATTTTCGTTGTCGGAAAGGCCAAAAGTGGGAAGGAGGCTGTATATCTTGCTTCACGTGTCTCTCCTGATATAATTACCATGGATATTAACATGCCTGACATGGATGGGTTTACAACAACCAGGCAGATCATGGAACGCACCCCGGTTCCCATCATCATCGTCAGCGGAATCGATAATCTTGAGGAGATTCGTGCATCATTCAGGGCGGTTGAGGCAGGTGCTCTTGCTGTTTTCAGGAAACCTCCGGCTTTGAATGATCCAGGGTATGAAAACGCTGCCCAGGAACTTGTATATGCAGTAAAAACCTTTTCAGAGGTAAAAGTAATCAAAAGAAGGACAAATAACCTGGTGTTACAAAAGGAGACTGACAACAGCCTTTCCATACCTATTCAGATCTCAAGGCAGATTCGTGCTATTGTTATAGGGGCCTCAACCGGTGGACCCCAGGTTATCCAGGAGATATTAAAAAATATTCCGGGGAAATTATCTCTTCCTCTTGTGATGGTTCAGCACATGTCCCCCGGATTTATTGAGGGTCTGGCTTTATGGCTTAATGATTCAACCGGTTTTCCTGTCAGGATTGCAAAAGAAGGTGAGCAGGCACAACCCGGAACATTATATCTTGCACCAGATAAGAAACATACGGGCATTACTGCTGATTTACGGTTCACCCTCTCATCAAGTCAGCCTGAGCACAATTTACGACCTTCTGTATCATATTTATTCAGATCGGCGGCAAAAAACCTGGGTCCGTATGTCATCGGAATTCTTCTTTCAGGAATGGGTTCAGATGGTGCTGAAGAACTATTACAGATAAGGCAGGGTGGAGGATGCACTATTATCCAGGATAAGGAGAGCTCATTTGTATACGGAATGCCTGGTGCTGCAGAACTGATAAATGCCGGACAGTTCTCCTTGTCTCCATCAGAAATAGCTTCATTTTTAAATCAGTACCTTATTGGAGGGATGAGTGACGGGAACTAAAAAACCCCGGGTTTTAATTGTTGAAGATAGTAAAACCCAGGCAGAAATTATTCTTTACTACCTGGATGAGGAAGGATATGAGGCCGTATGGGTAGATTCACCGGCCTCTGCATTCAAAGCCCTTTCGCAATCGCCATTTGATCTTATCCTCACCGACATAATCATGCCTGGAATGGATGGTTATACCTTTTGTAAAGGGCTGAAAAATAATCCGGAATATTCATCCATTCCAATTATCATCATTACCCAGCTCTCAAACCCGACTGACATCATCAAAGGCCTTTGCTGTGGTGCAAATAATTTCATCATCAAACCTGTCAGAAGAGAACAACTGATTAGGGAGATCTCCATATTAATTCAAAATGGTCCCACTCAATCAAAGCCGGAGGCATGTCTGCAGGAAAAGATCCCTTTCATGTATGATGGGCATGAATTCTCAATTTCTTCGTCAAGGGAAGATCTCCTAAGAACCTTAATCTCTATTTACCAGACCGCTGCACTGAAAAATTCTGAACTTGAACGGGCTACAAGAGAACTGAATGAATTCACTTCTCATCTTGAAGAACTTGTGAAAAAGCGGACACAAGCCTTATCTGTAACCAATGAAGTTATAGAACATCTGCTGATACAAAGAAATGAGCTTATTACCCGCATAGGCCATGATCTAAAGACCCCCCTGACTCCTTTGTATGCATTTTTACCATATTTGCAAAAAAAAGAGACAGATGAAGAGAAAAAAGAGATTCTCTCGGTGCTTGTTGAAGATGTGACCGTACTAAAAAAACTTGTCGAAAGAATATTGAAATTGTCACACATCACACCCGATTCAATATCTGGCACAGAAACCAGGTCAGATCTTTATCAGATTTCCGTCGAGGTTCTTGGTAACCATTCCTACATGATTGAACAGAAGGATATTACTGTGGTAAATAATATCAGGGCAGGAACATATTTCCGGACATCTCATTTCCATGCTATGACAATGCTGGATAATCTTGTATCTAATGCAATTTTGTATAACAAGGATAATGGAATGATCACACTGTCGTGTGAGAAAGAAGGAAAGCTCCAGGTGATAAGTGTTGAGGATACCGGTATAGGGCTTACAAAAGACCAGACAGAAAGGGTCTTTGATGACTTTTACAAGGCAGACATATCAAGGCATGATCATAATGTTCATGGTCTTGGTCTCTCGATTGTCAGAAGGATAATATCACTGTATGGAGGGACTGTTACAGCTAAAAGTCCAGGATTAGGCCTTGGGTCTAATTTTCAGATTTACCTGGCAGGGGAAGATGTCAGGTCAGATGCTACTCTCTCTGAATATGGAGGTTAAATGACCAAAAATAAAAATAATTCTGTATCAATTCTGATTGCTGAAGACAGCAAAACTCAGGTGGAGATTTTACGTCATCTTCTGGAGAGTGACGGGTATTCTGTGAAGGTAGCATACAATGGACGGGAAGCTCTTGACCAGATTAAAAAAGAACAACCTGACCTTGTTCTGACTGATGTGATGATGCCTGAGATGAATGGATACGAGCTATGTAAAAATTTAAAGAGTGACCCTGATACCTCGAGCATTCCGGTAATTCTTGTAACCCAGCTCTTTGACCCGCAGGATGTTTTATCAGGGCTTGAATGTGGAGCGGATAATTTTATTATAAAACCCTATGAAAAAGACTGCCTGCTTGAGAGGATCAGGTTAATCCAGGATGACAAAAACCAATACCTGGATGTTCCTGCACAGCCTGACGTTCCAGTTTTCTTTGGTGGAAAAGTTCATTATATCTCTTCAAACCGTCAAAAAATTCTGAACATCCTTTTGTCTACCTATGAAATAGCAATCAACAAAAACAACGAACTAAATGAGGCAAAAGACAGGATTGCCCTTGTTAATGATCAGCTTAGCGATGCAAATGATGAGCTGATCAGGATAAATGAGGATCTGAAAAATGAGATAAGTGAGAGAAAAAGGGTTGAGCTGTCACTGTCCCAGGCAAACAAAAAGATAAATCTCTTATCCTCCATCACCAGGCATGACATGAAAAATACAATGATGGCTCTTTTGTCATATAATGAACTTGCCAGGATGGATGAACCTGAACAAAAGTTTCAGGATTACCTTGAAAGGGAGAACTCCCTTCTTTCGCGGTTATCTGCACAGATTGAGTTTACCAGGCTTTATGAAGAGCTTGGGGTTAAAGGTGCAGTCTGGGTTGATCTTGGAAGGCTGATTACTGAGCAGGGCCGGACATTTACTACAGTCAGTATATCTTCCGGTCCTGATCTGAAATACTACGAGATATTCGTCGATCCATTGATTGAGAAAGTATTCTATAACCTTTGTGATAATGCTATCCGGCATGGAGAGCATGTCACTAATATCCTCATTGATACTTGCGAAAAAAATGACAACCTGGAAATATATATCAAAGACGATGGTGCAGGTGTAGCAGATGTGGATAAGGAGAAAATTTTCGGGCGCGGTTATGGAAAAAATACGGGACTTGGGCTCTTTCTTGTCAGAGAAATTTTATCAATTACCGGGATCTCGATAATTGAAGATGGCAGACAGGGAAAAGGTGCCTGTTTTGTCCTCACTGTTCCAAAAGCGAATTTCCGAAAGACCTCTTAATTTTAATAATCCACATATTATAAACATCGTAAGTGCTTCGTTAATGAACAAAAATTTTTGATTATTCTGATCTTCATGGCAGCAGGTAAAGATACAAATCCGGTTGAGATAACTGATCGTGATGCAGACTGGCACAGATTTCTCAAGACAAGATACAAAAAGGGACTGGATGAATTATCACGTGAATATCCTCATTCCCGCTCCTTGTATATCAATTACCGGGACATTGAGAGTTTTGGAAAAACAGGAACTGAGCTGGCTGATGAACTTCTTGAAAATCCCGGGAAAGTTATCGGAGATATTAAGGATTCAATCAGGACTCATCGCCTTGTTAAAACCAGGAAAAAGGATGAGCAACCCGATATTCATGTCAGATTTATCAATCTGCCAAGAAAGATTGCGATCAGGGAGATAAGGTCTGAACATATTGGCAAGTTTATCAGTGTGGAAGGAATTCTCCGGAAAACAACTGAAGTCAGGCCACGAATTACACTTGCAGTATTTCGTTGTCCAGCCGGGCATCGCACGGTAAAGGCCCAGACATATGGTCCGTTTGCTGAACCTGATGGTTGCCAGGCTGATGGCTGTACACAAAAAAAGCTTGAACTGATCCCACGGTTTTCAAGATTTGTAGACTCACAAAAACTTAGAATACAGGAGTCACCTGAAGGTCTTCGTGGTGGAGAACAGCCTCAGACTATAGATCTTGACGTGACTGATGATATCTGTGGTATTGTTGCCCCTGGTGACCGGATTGTTGTGAATGGGATCCTGCGTTCTATGCAGCGGAGCTCATATGGGTCAAAGTCTACAATTTTTGATATCTACCTTGAATGTAACTCTATTGAAGTTGCAGAAAAGGAGTTTGAAGAGGTAAATATCAGTGAAGAAGATGAGAAAGAGATAATTGCTCTCTCAAATGATCCAAATATCTACAGGAAAATTTCGCATTCAATTGCCCCGACTATTTACGGGGTTGATGATGTCAAGGATGCTATTGCCCTTCAGCTTTTTGGAGGTATTGCCAAGGAGATGCCTGATGGCAGCAGGCTTAGGGGAGATATCCATGTGCTTTTAATAGGCGATCCTGGTATTGCCAAGTCACAGATGTTAAGGTATGTCGTCCGCTTGTCCCCAAGAGCGATTTATACTTCAGGCCAGTCTACAACTTCAGCCGGTCTTACTGCCACTGCTGTAAAGGATGAGTTTGGAGATGGCCGCTGGACACTTGAAGCAGGAGCCCTTGTACTTGCAGATATGGGTGTTGCCTGTGTGGACGAGATGGACAAGATGGAAAAGCATGACAGAAGTGCCCTTCACGAAGCCATGGAACAGCAGTCCATATCGGTTGCAAAGGCAGGTATAACTGCAACATTAAAGTCAAGATGTGCCCTTCTTGGTGCTGCAAATCCTAAGTACGGCAGGTTTGATGATTTTGTTCCGATAGGAGATCAGATAAATATGCCCCCTTCCCTCCTGTCACGATTTGACCTGCTCTTTGTTCTTGCCGATAAACCTGAACATGAGAGGGATCTGGCAATTGCAGAGCATATAATAAAGGCTCATAGTGTAGGAGAATTAATTGCCCAGCATAATCGTGAACCGATTCCAGGGGTCGATGAGGAGTATATTACCGAACAGTTAAAACCGGTAACTCCGGAGATTGACCCGGCGATGTTTCGCAAGTATGTCGCATATGCAAAGCGTACATGTTTTCCACGGCTATCTGACGAGGCCAGAGAGGAGTTGATTGCATATTACATGAAACTTCGTGACCTTGCCGACGCAAATAAACCGGTGCCGGTAACTGCAAGACAGCTTGAAGCGATCGTCCGACTGGCTGAAGCCTCTGCCAGAATAAGACTATCTTCGGTTATTGAAAAGAGTGATGCAGAGCGGGTTATTACTATCATAGATACCTGCCTGCGACAGGTTGCATATGATCCATCAAGCGGAACATTTGATATTGATATCCTTGCAACTGGTGTCTCAAAGAGTAAACGGGATCTTATAAGAACACTAAAACAGGTTATCAGGGATATTGCTGATGAAAACGGGCGGGCACATAAACCAGACGTTATTGAGCTTGTACGCCAGCAGGGCTTTGACCGTGATGAGGTAGAGAGACAGCTGACAGCCATGCTCCGTTCTGGTGAGGCAATGGAACCTAAACATGACATAGTAAAACTTATATAGGGTTATTGGGAGAATCCTGTTAATGTATGCAGTGCTATGATTGTGACATGATGAATTCAGCCGCAAACTCCCACAGGGTGATCAGGTTTTCTTTTATCACCCTAATCACCTGCATTGTGCTCTCCTTCCTTGGATGCGGAATTGGCGTCCTTGCAGAGAAGGTGCAGGTTCAGATATCGGCCAGCACAGATCCTGAAAATCCGGGTGAGGATCTTCCCTTTAAAGTCATAGGTACCCTCATGGACCAGGATGGCAATGCCATGGGTAACAAGAAGGTCTCCCTGGAACAGCTGAAATCTGATGACCCGGAGAGTGAATATAAGTTCCTTGCTGTTACTACTACCGATATTGATGGTAACTTTTCATTTTTCAGACCTGCAGCTTCACCACCAGAATACCTGAGAGTCCGTTATAATGGAAACTCACAGTTCGAGGGTAGTGTTAGTGAGATCATTGCCGGTCACATCTCCAGTGAGCCTGATATTAAGACCGGGACCGATCTTTCGGTGGCAAAATCCAGTACAAAAGTC